>JAEKLQ010000041.1 GCA_019509785.1 Fibrobacterota bacterium
ATTTCGAAGAAATGGTACCGGCCATCGGCTTCGAGAACCATTTCGGATTCATGCGCCTGGGAGCGCCCGGCAGCCCCATAATCGCTGTGGTAAACGCCGTATTTGATCTGGGTGGCGGGTTCGGTGCTTTTATCGATGCTATTCTCGATGCAGCCGGCGAGGAGGACGCAACCCATCCCGGCGGCGAGGGGAAATCGGGAAATCATCCCCCTAACCTAATCTTATATCCGCGAATGCGCCCGCATTAATGGACCCGTGCCAACGGTATCAAGGCATCGGGCGTCAATGCGACGGCAAGCGGCGTCCGTCCGGTAGATAATCGAAGGGGCCGCCCGACAATCGGAAGAAGCGCGGGTTATCGGCTGGCGGCGCATGCCGACCCCGGCCTTTGGGGGATGCGGAGAGCGCAAGTGGCGGGTCGCCTCGGCGATAAACTCCTTCCGGAGTGATCGCGAAAAGAGTGCCTTCGGGACTACGGTATAAGGTTTCTATCCGCAGATCCCCTAGCCCTTGGTTGCGCGCGATCCAAGTTGTTCCCAGGTCGGTGCTGGAGAATATGCCCTTACCCCAGGTTCCCAACCAGAGGGTCCCATCGTCCTGCACGCGGAAGGCGGTGAGGGCGGAGTCGGGTAGCGCGAACGGTCGCGAATCGGGCGCGCCCGCGCTGCGGTAACGAAGAAGTTCCGGAACGTGCACGGTACCGCCCTCTTGGAAGGACGCGGAATCGTATATGGCCCACAAGGTCCAGCCCGAGTCGGTCCTTTGTAGCGATATCTTAAACGGGAACAGCCCGTCCGAGGTGGCCCCGGATTGAGTCCAGGTCGCGCCTCCCGTGCGGCTGATCAGCAACCGCGCGCCGGATCCGAAAACCCACTGCGAGTCCGGTGCCTCGAACTGCAACACCGGAAAGTAATAGCCCAACGCATGGCTTTCCTTCCACGTCAGGCCGGAATCATTCGTGTTCCGGATCCTATCGTCGAACCCTTGGAAGGATGCCAAGTAAGTCGCGGGTTTGACTTGGACGACCGCGGAGGCTTCCTTTAGCGGAACGCCGGATCGGTATCCCCAGTTTCTCCCCTGGTCCCAGCTATACCAGCTTACCCCCCATTGCACGGCCCCTTGAGGGTCGGCAAAGAATGGAGCCGGAAGCGTGTCCTGAACGATGTCCTGCCCCGGGAGAGGGGAGAGGCGGTGAAAATGCCAAGAATCCCCATAGTCCAGGCTCATCCAAAAGAGGCTGTCGTCGGAGAGGTATAACGCGCCTTTCCCATCCCCGGCCATACGATTCGCCAACAGCTTTACATGGTCGCGATAGTCCATGAAAGGGCGATTCCCGGCGGATGCATGATAATGCAACTCCCCAACAGGTAATCTCTTCCATACGGGCTGGGCGGAAACCGGAGCCGAAATGGCTCCGATTATCATGATGCGGATCGCGGCCTTACGCATGGGCAGAAAGTACACCCGCGTCAGCGCTCCTGCCGGACCCTTGGCAAAGCTTCCGTTCACTGCGGAGAACGGAAACATTGCGGACTATCGGCGGGGACTACGGAAAACTAGGCCGGCTTTTGCGCGACGATGCGCATCCCGCCGCCGTCGGGCAGTCCGGTAATGGCGGCCTCCGCGAATCCGGCCGCGGCGAAGAGATTACGCAGGGTGGCCTCATTCCAGGCATAGAGTGGCAGCGGGTCCGCCGAGGTATTCGCGGCGTTCCCTCCGTTCGCGCCTCCCGCGGGCACGACGAATATGGCGATGCCGCCCGGCGCCAGGCTCGCGAATCCTTTCCGCAAAACCGACAACGGTTCCGGCTCGCACTCCAGGCCACCGTCGCAGAGCAGGGCATCGCCCGATCCCTCTCCCAATTCATCCCAGGTCCCCAAGGCGTCGATCCCGTTTTCATAAAGTGATTTTTTGCAGGCGGAAACATCCTTATCGATGATCGCCTTGCTGGCGCAGTCCAGGCCGCGCAGGAGTTGCGAGGCATTCCTTCCGATGGCGAAAGCCGTATCCGTGATCTTAATCAGGGATTGGAACTGCAGGGCCGCTTCGGAACGCGTCGGGGGAACGGGCCAGGCATCTCCCATGCCCTGGCGTATTTGATCCAAATAAGGGGCCAGCCGGTCGGCGCCCAAAGGCCGGGATACCCGTCCCGCCGCTTCGAAATGCGGTAAGGCATCGGCGAACCTATTCTGCCTGAGCAGGCTTAGCCCGTACCAGAAACGTAGCCGGCCGTCTATGCCTCCGTCCTTGGAATTGATCAGGTCGCGCAGGGTGGAGTGGAAACCCGGATCGGGCTCTTCCTGGATGCGCTTGTCGGCCGCCAAGAGCTTCTCCCGGGCCGCGGGGCTCCCCATCTCCCCGGCCAGGCTGATCCGCAGGGCCCCGATCAGGGCATGGTCAGGGCCAAATATGCGGGCGTATTCGCCGCACACCTCGCCGGCGAAATCGAAACCGGGCGGGCAGCCCGGCCGTCTCCGGAACGGCCGTCCAGCCACCTTCCTGCCGCAGGCGAGGCTACTGGAATAATCCAGATCGACGAGCAGGTCCTGGGCGTAATCCTTCCAGACCCGCCAAGAGCCGGGCCAGCCCATTTCCACGTCATGGAAGGAAATGAAGCCGCCATCCTTTACGTACGGGTAGATGTTGCGGAAATCCTCCAGCACATCGATGTACTCGTGCGCGGCGTCGATAAAAACGAAGTCCGGAGGGGGATAGAGGTGCCTTTGGGGAACCATCTCGGTGGTGAATCCGCGCAGAGGCGTCGCGTATTTTTCCAGGCCGAAGCGCCGCAGGTTTCCCTCCCAAACGGGCTGGAACTCCTCGACCTTGCCCATCAACCCTTCGTTTCCGCAGAAGGTGTCGACGGAGAAAATCCGTTTGCGCGTTCCCACGCAGGCGAAGGCCATGGCGACCGTGCTCTTGCCACGGCAGGCGCCCATTTCCAGGATCACGGCGCCATCGGGCAACGCCTTTACCTTTTCGAAAAGGAATCGCTCCTGATCTTTCAGGATCCAGCCGTATACGGTATCCAGCAGTACGCTTATATATTCGAACTTTTCCGGAGGCCGCGTGCCGCTAAGGGTCATCGCGGGAAGCGCACCCAAGACGCGCAGGTAGAGTTCGCTTTGGAGGGGATCGGACCACTCCCGGATGGGGATTTGCAATTCCTTGGCCAAGTCCACGAGTTGCGCGTCCGGTTTATGGCAATCGACGAATCCCTTCAGGAATTCGCGCCCCAATTCCACCAGTCCCAATTCGTGCAAAAGCCGGGTCATGGCCGCCGCCGTCCCCTGATCGTTGGGGTTCCACTCCAGCTCGTTCCTAAGTTCGCCGAGCCGTCGCAGGGATTCGTTTTCCATGCAACCCTTCCGTGAAATAGGGGGTCTTCCGCCGCATCGATATTAGCATCAAATCCATCCCCGGTGCCGCAATCAAGCGTCCGTCTTGTTAAGTTAGCCCCGTGTCATCCCTCCCTTTTTCCGAACTGAACCTTCCCGCCCTCCAATTGGAGAACCTGGAAAGCCTCGGGTATCGAGCCATGACTCCCGTCCAGGCCGAAGCCCTGCCCATCGCCTTGGCCGGCCTTGATCTCCTCGCCCAAGCCGCTACGGGAAGCGGCAAAACCGCCGCCTTCGCCATTCCCTTGCTGCAAAAGCTGGTCGCGCGGGAAACCGCGACGCAGGCGTTGATCCTCTGTCCCACCCGGGAATTGTCGCTGCAGGTATCCCAGGAGTTGCGCAAGCTGGCGCGATACCTGGGGAACGTGAAGGTGGTCGCGCTGTACGGCGGACAGGCCATAGCCCTGCAAAAGACCGCGCTCCGGAACGGCGCGCACATCCTGGTGGGAACGCCGGGCCGCATCCTCGATCACCTCGGCCGGGAAACGCTTTCGCTGGGCGCGGTGCGAACCTTGGTGCTCGACGAAGCGGATCGCATGCTGGATATGGGTTTCCTCGGGGACATTACCGAAATCATTTCCGTGTTGCCGCGCGAGCGCCAGACCTTGCTATTCTCCGCCACCTTTCCGGAAGACATCCGCGTATTGAGCGATCGTTTCCAACGCGACCCGGCGCACCTGCATATCGAATCCGATCCGGCGGATTCCCGCATTGAGCAAAAGTTCATCGAATGCGGGCAGGAGAACAAGCTGACGGCCGTCGCCTCCCTGCTATCCCTCAGGCAACCCGAGAGCGCGCTCGTTTTCTGCAATACCAAGATCGCGGTTAAGGAAGTGGCGCGGCACTTGTCCGATCTGGGATTCGCCGCGGCTGCCTTGCATGGCGATCTGGAGCAAAGGGAGCGGGAGCAAACCCTGATCCGCTTCCGGCACGGAAGCTGCCGGGTGCTGGTGGCCACCGATGTCGCCGCGCGGGGGCTGGACATCCAAGGCCTGGGCGCGGTGATCAACTTCGAGGTGCCGCATGATATGGAGGCCTACGTCCATCGCATCGGCCGTACGGGACGGGCGGGGAATTCCGGCTTTGCCTTCACCCTGGCATTACCTACGGAACGGCATAAGATTGCCGCCGCGAGCGCCTTCCTGGGTTTCGAAGTGCCATTTGGGCCCCTCGAATGGGATGACGCGGACGCGCGCGAGCCGCTGACTTCGGAACTGGCTTCCCTATGCATTTCCGCGGGCCGGAAGGACAAGCTACGGGCAGGCGACATCCTGGGCGCTTTGACCGGCGCGGACGGGCTGGACGGCAAAGCCGTGGGCAAGATCGACGTTATGGACTACCAGGCCTACGTTTCGGTGGAAAGCCGGTTCGCGCAGAAGGCCCTGGCCCGCTTGACCGGGAACAAGATCAAGGGGCAACGTTTCAAGGTCCGGCTGCTGGTATAGTCCCGGCGTTATCTCCGCCTCCGCTCCCGCCCGAGCGCATCCCACGATCCCGAACCGAACCACCCGGGGAAGAACGGCTGCGCGGCGCGTAGGGGAGGGCCCGAAGCGAGGATCCCGTCCGGAACGCCGCCCAGGCCCGTCCAGATGCCGTCGTAAGCGGGTTTGGGGGCGTAGGCCGAATCCAAGAGCAGCGCGGCGCCCCAGCCGGGATAAGAGGCCGGTACCCAGGAATAGGCATCGGTAACTCCCCAGATCATGAAGGTTTTGCAATTGGGATTCGCGAGGCAGACCTGGAGGGCTCCTTGGTAATCCTCTTTTTGCTTTTGGAGCGCTGCGGGAGTCGCAGGAAGCGGAACCCGGAAGTCGACCTCGGTGAACGCCACCTGCAAACCCAGGTCGGCTAAGCGCTTGATGTTCGTATCCATGTCCGCGAAGCTCGGCAAGGAATCGTAACGGAAGTGGCATTGCAAACCGACCCCATCGACGGGGACGCCGCGATCCTTAAGGCCTTTCAGCAAGTTGTAGACCTTATCCGATTTGGCTCCCAAGCCTTCGTTCCAATAGTCGTTGTAGAAAAGCTGGACGTCCGGATCGGCCAAGCGGGCCCAGCGGAAGCAGGAGTCGATGAATTCGATCCCCATCCTCTGGAACAGGAAGGTATTGCGGTAGGTGCTGTCGGGATTGTTGGAGATGGCTTCGTTGACCACGTCCCATTGCGGGATCCGGCCTTTATACCGGCCCACCACGGTCTGGATATGCGTCTTCAGGATGGCGTACATTTCCTCCTTGGAGAACTGCGTCGTTTCGAGCCATGCCGCTTCCTTATGCCAAACCAGGCAATGCCCACGGAGCTTCATGTGGTTCGTATCGGCGTATGCCAGCATCCTGTCCCCAGCGGCCCAATTGAAATCTCCGCGCGTCGGTTGGATTTGGCCGAACTTCATCTGGTATTCCGCCACCAGCGCGTTGAACTCTTTTTTAAGATTCGCCTTGAAGACGGTACTGTCCCTTCCGAAGAAGGCCGTGCCGGCGGCGGCTCCCAGCATAATCCCTTTTTTGTCCGCCAGGACGCGCAAGCTATCCTTGGCGATCGAGAAGGTCGGCGCGATGGAAACGGCAAGCAGGATAAGGAAAGAGGGTAAGGTCAATCCGCCGATATTCCCCTGGGTTCTCCGCATCGATGGCTCCTGTCGGCTTGGCTTGGTCAGCAAAATTAGTATCCGGAACCGGATCGCCCGCTCATCTTTGCACCGTGGATCCGGCCCAGAAGGTTATCTTGGTAGAAACGGCTCTGGTTCGATCCCCAACTTTTCCCTGGAGGCCCCCATGGAACCCACCGATCCCCGCTTGGACTCCGTCGATACCGAGGGCTACGAAGCCAAACCCCTGATCGCTTGGGACGATTTCCGGAATATGAAGATCAACGTCTCGGAGGCCGAGCGTTGGGGTTCCGCCGCCCTGGGGGGAGGCCTCGTCGCCTACGGCTTGCGCAAGCGTCGTTGGAGCGGGGTTTTCTTCGTGCTGGCGGGCGGGGTCCTGCTCTTGCGCGGGGCCTTGGGCCGCAGCTTGTTCTACAAGACTTTGGGCATCAATACCGCGACGGGGGAGGGGCTTCCGGGACAGGACAAGACCGCCAATCTCATCCGCATCGATAAATCCATCGTCATCTCCCGCACCGCGGAGGAAATCTACCGGCATCTACGGGAACTGGAGAATCTGACAGGGTTGTTCGGCCATCTCAAATCCGTCGAACCGCTTGCCGGCGCCCGTTCGCGCTGGACCGCGCGCATGCCGGCCGGCGCCGATCTCGCTTGGGAGACCGAGCTCACGGAGGACCGGGCCAACCGCAAGCTCGCCTGGCATTCCGCCGCGGAGGCGGCGCTCAAGAGCGAAGGCGCCATCGTCCTGGATGCCCTGGCAGGGGGTCGGACCCAGATGGGGGTTCATCTCGAATACGCTTTGCCCGCGGGCAAGACGGGGCGCGTCTTCGCCAAGCTTTTCGGCAACCATCCCGACCGATTGCTGGACGAGGAGCTGCACCGCTTCAAGAGCCGGTTGGAGACGGGTGTTTAGCGATCCCTTTTCGAAATTAGGGGCGAACGGCGCCCCGAATTCCTTCCGCCGGATCCAATTTCCTCCCCTTCCTCCTTCCAAAAAGATTGTTTCAACCCTAAGGCCGGTCTTCCCTGGATCGAGGCGGTTATCATTTCGACCGTTCCGATCCGGGGGAACGCGGCCTGCAAGGAGGTCTCACATGGAAATCCGTGAAATCATGACCGAGAACCCCGTCTGCTGCGTTTCCGAAACCAACCTGGAAGAGGTGGCGCGGATGATGGCGGAGAACGATTGCGGCGCCATCCCGGTGGTCGAGGACCAGGAAAAGTGGAAACCGATGGGCATCGTGACGGATCGCGATATCGTGGTGCGCGCCGTGGCCGAGGGCAAGAACCCCCTCGACATGAACGCCGAGGAGGTGATGTCCCAAGGGCCCGTCTCGGTGCGGCAGGACGCGAGCGTGGAGGAATGCGTTCGCGAGATGGAATCCCATCAATTGCGCCGCATCCTGGTGGTGGATAGATCAGGCAGCTGCGTGGGCATCGTCTCCCTCGGCGATATCGCCCTGCATCGAGGCGGACAGGAGACGGTGGAGGTGGTTGGGGAAGTTTCCCGTCCCTCATCCCCGGATCGCTGAACCGCGACATGGCGGAAGTCGCGGCTACCCTCACCGAAACGGCCCCTTCCGGGCACTTCCCCATTCGCGGCGAGATTTTCAGCGCCGAGCATTTGGAGGAATACGCCGCGCGCCTCGCCGAGGCCCATGGTAAGGCCCGCCCCGGGCGCCGGGGCGTTCCCTTGCTGCGGCAGGTGGACCAGAACGGGGCCGCCCTTCGTGCCGTCTACAATTCCATATCCCGCATGGTGCGGGCGGATCGCAGCATAACGCCCGCGGCGGAATGGCTGGCCGACAACTTCCACGTGGTGGACGAGCAGTTGCGGGAAATCCGCAATCATTTGCCGCCGTCCTACTATCGCGATCTCCCCAAGCTCGCATCCGGCCCTTTCGCCCGCTATCCGCGCGTGTACGCCATGGTTTGCGGTTACATCGAACATACCGACAGCCGCCTCGAGGCCGCCTTGCTGTCCCGCTATATCCGGGCCTACCAGAGGGGAACCGAACTGACCATCGGCGAGCTTTGGGCGGTTGCGATCACCTTGCGGGTGGCCCTGATCGAGAACTTGCGCCGCATGGCGGATATGGTGGTGGGCGGACGCGAGGCGCGGCTTCGCGCCGATCGCGTCGCCGATGCGCTCTTGGGGTTGCGCGGCCAGGACGGGACCGCCCCCGAGGCTAAGCCCGGGGACTGGGAGGATTTCGCCGAGTCGCCGTACTTCTCCGCTTTCGCGGTGCAGCTGTTCCAGCGGGTGCAGGATCAAGCTCCCGCGCAAGCCCGCCCCCTGGAATGGCTGGACGGGGAGCTAGCGCGCCGCGGCATTTCGGCCCAGGAGATCATCCGGCAGGAGCATCAGGCCCAGGCCGCCCTCAACGTTTCGGTGAGAAATATCATCACCAGCATGCGCCTGGTGTTGGAACTGGACTGGAAGGCTTTCTTCGAAGACGCCAGTTCCGTGGAAGCCATCCTGCATGCCTCGCCGCTCTATTCCGATCTGGATTTCCCGTCGCGGGATCTGTATCGGCACGCCATCGAGGATCTGGCGCGCGGATCCGGCCGATCGGAAACGGAGGTGGCGCAAAGGGCGGTGCGGGCCGCCGGGGAGCGCGTGCCCGGGGCCACCGGCGAAGTGGGCTTCGTCCTGTTCGGCGAAGGGCGCCTCGCCTTCGAAGGCGACCTGGGATATCGCACCGGTTCCCGGGAAGCCTTCGCGCGCATCCTGCGCGCCCACGGGAAATGGATCTACCCTGGAGCGGTACTGGCGGTCACCGCCCTGTTCGCCTGGTACGGCCTGGAATCCCTTTCCGGCAGCGGACTGGGATGGGCCCCGTTGCTGCTCCTCGGCATCCTGGGCTCGGCCCCGCTTTCCGAAGGCGCCCTGGCATTGGTCAACCGGTTCCTCATCAGCTTCCTGCCACCGCGAATCCTGCCCAAGCTCGATTTCGGGAACGGCATCCCTTCCGCATGCCGCACCTTGGTGGCGGTACCCGCCTTTCTCCGGGACCCGGAGGAGATCCGCGACTTGCTGGAGAGACTCGAAGTGCATTACCTGGCCAATTCCGATGGCGATATCCGTTTCGCGTTGCTGACGGATTGGATCGATGCCGCATCCGAATCCATGGCCGGGGACGAAGCCTTGCTGGAATGCGCGCGCGAAGGCATGGCCGATTTGAACGAGCGCTATGGCGCCCTTCCCGATGGCGGCTCCCGCTTCCTCCTGCTGCACCGGAAGCGGACGTGGAACGAGCGCGAGGGGAAATGGATGGGGTGGGAGCGGAAGCGGGGTAAACTGAAGGAGCTGAACCGCATCCTGCGGGGCGCCCGGGATACGACCTATCTGGCCCCGGCGGGCGGGGAAGGGGCGATTCCCCGGGACGTCAAGTTCGTCATCACCTTGGACATGGACACGCGGCTTCCCAAAGGCGGCGCCGCCAGGCTGGCGGGTTGCCTGGCGCATCCCTTGAACCGTCCCCGCTTCGACGCGCGTTCGGGGCGCGTCACCGGCGGTTACGGGATCCTGCAACCCCGGGTGGTTCCCAGCCTTCCCGAAGATCGCGAGCGCACCTTCTTCCATTGGGTGACCGCGGGGCCGTGCGGCATCGATCCTTATGCCGCCGCCGTCTCGGACGTATACCAGGATCTGCTCGGCGAAGGGTCCTACGCGGGCAAGGGCATCTACGACGTGGACGCCTTCGAAGACGCGCTGCGCGACCGCATCCCCGACAATACCCTGCTGTCCCATGATTTGTTCGAAGGCATCTTCGCCCGCTCCGGCCTTTTGAGCGATGTGGAAGTGTTGGAAGAATTCCCTTCGCATTACGGGGCATTCGCCGCCCGGGAACATCGCTGGGCGCGGGGGGACTGGCAATTGCTTCCCTGGATCCTGGGCCTGCGCGGCAAGGGGCTCCCGTTCCTGGGCCGCTGGAAGATGCTGGATAATTTGCGGCGCTCCCTGGTGCCCCCGTGCGCCTTCCTCTCCCTGGCCCTGGGCTGGATTTTCGCCGCCCAAGCGCCGGGGGCCTGGACCGCCCTGGTGCTGGTAGCCCTGTGCCTTCCTTATCTGGTCTCCGCTTCCGAAGCCGCCGCCCCGCCCCGCGCCGGCACCGCTTACGCCCGTTACTTGCGCGATACGGGAGAGCTGCTCTTGCAAGGCCTGGCCCATTACCTTTTCAATCTGGTGGTTTTGGCGCATCAGGCCTGGCTGCTCGGAGATGCCATGCTGCGATCCCTCTGGCGCATGGCGATCGGACGCCGCAGCCTGCTGGAGTGGGTGACGGCGGCGCAAGCCGCGACCCAACGGGAGAAAGGCCTGTGGGGAGCCTACCGGAACATGCTGGCCGCGGCCATCTTGCCCGTGGGGTTGGCCGCCGGCCTGGCCGCCCTGGGCCGCAACGAAAGCCTGCGGCTCGCGGCCCCGTGGATAGCCTTGTGGATGGCCTCCCCGGCCCTGGCCATGATGGCGGGAGCCCCGAAACGTTCCCGCGCCGACGACATGCTCACCTCCGGGGAAAGGCTGGCCCTGCGTGAGACGGCGCTTAAGACTTGGCGTTTCTTCCGGGAGTTCATCCGCCCCGAGGATCATTTCCTTCCCCCGGACAATTTCCAGGAGGATCCCAAACCGGTGGTGGCCCATCGTACTTCGCCCACCAATATGGGCTTGGGACTGCTCTCCATCGCCACCGCGCGGGATATGGGGTGGATCGGGCTAAAGGAGGCCGCCGGGAGGTTGGAGGCGATGCTGGCTTCCATGGGGAAACTCGCGCGTTACCGGGGCCATTTCTTCAACTGGTATTCCACGACGGATCTGCGGCCCCTGGAGCCACGCTACATCTCTACGGTGGATAGCGGGAACCTGGCCGGGCATCTGCTGACCTTGGCTCGCGCCTGCCGCGAATACATGGAGTCGGAAATCCTCGCCCCTTCCCTGGAAGAAGGATTGGCCGATCTCATCCATCTGGTGCGGGACGCGGCCCAGGCCCTGCCGCGGGACTTGCGCGTGCAAGCCTTCGGGAAACGGCACATGATCGAGGCCCTGGAGGCCTTGGAGGGCGTTCTGCTGCCGGTTCCGGCGGATGCGGGCGAATGGTCGGCGCGGGTGCGCGAATGGGAGGCCCTCGCCGATACCGTGGTCGACGTGGCGCGCACGCTGGCGCTCGAGCAGAAGGAGCCGGGAACCATCGAGCTGCAGTCGCGCGCCGAACTGATGCGAAGCTCCCTGGAAGGCCTGTCCGGGGACGTGAAGGCTCTCTTCCCATGGGCGGGGTCCGGGCTCACCCTGGAAGCCTTATGCGACCTGCCGATCCCCGCCACCCATCGGCTCTTGCATGGACGCTTGACCTTGGCCGAATTGGAACAGGGCTGCCTGGCCGCCGCCGCGGAAGTACGCCAAGTCCCGTCCCTGGGATCGGACACCGGCGCGTCGACCCCTTTGGCCCAGGGACAGGCGGCCACTTTCGCCGCCGCCTTGGTGGATGCCGCCACGGCCGCGCGTTCCCTGATGGATCGTTTCGCGGGCCTGGCCGCGGCGGCCGAACGTCTGGCGTTGGGCATGGATTTCCGTTTCCTGATCGATCCGCAACGCAAATTGTTCGCGATCGGTTTCCGCGTCCGGGAGGAAGCGCTCGATCCGTCTTTTTACGACTTGCTCGCCTCGGAAGCGCGCCTTACCAGTTTCCTTGCGGTGGCGAAAGGGGACGCGCCGCCCTCGCATTGGTTCCGGTTGGGACGTACGCTTACGCCGGTGGGCAGCGGGGCCACCCTGCTTTCCTGGTCGGGTTCCATGTTCGAATACCTGATGCCGCAGCTGGTGATGCGATCGCCGCCCGGCAGCCTTATCGACTCGGCCTGTCGCAGCGCGGTGAAGCGGCAGATCGAATACGGGCGCGAGCTCGGCATCCCCTGGGGCGTTTCCGAAGCAGCCTATAACATCCGCGATCTGGAAATGACCTACCAGTATTCCTCCTTCGGCGTACCGGGCTTGGGCCTGAAACGGGGGCTCTCCGAGGATCGGGTGATAGCGCCTTATGCGACCGGGCTGGCGGCCATGGTCGCCCCCAGGGCGGCGGCCGCGAACCTGGAGAGCCTGCGCGCGGCGGGGGCCGAGGGACGCTACGGCTTCTATGAGGCCATTGATTATACCCAGGCCCGTCTGCAAGAGGGCGAGCGCGCCACCGTGGTGCGCGCCTACTTCGCGCATCATCAGGGGATGATGCTGGTGGCCCTGGGGGACGTGCTGCTGGGCGGACGCATGCAAGAGCGTTTCCATTCCCTGCCCATCGTGCGCGCGGTCGATCCCCTCCTCCAGGAACGCCTGCCCAAGGGCGTCACCGTATCCCTGCCCAATGCCTGGGAGGCATCCTACCCGGCCCGCGTAGAAGCGTCCATCGAACCGGTTCTGCACAGGTTCACCACGCCGCATGAGCTGGTCCCGCGCACCCATCTGCTGTCCAACGGGAATTATTCCGTGCTCATGACCGTTGCGGGATCCGGCTTCAGCCGCTGGCAAGCCTTGGCGGTGACGCGATGGCGCGAGGATGCCGTACTCGACGATTACGGCCAGTACTTCTATCTCCGGGACGGCGAAAGCGGCGCGACCTGGTCCGCGGGCTATCAGCCATTGGCATCGGATCCGGACCTCTACGAGGCCGTCTTCGCCGAGGACAAGATAGAGATCGAAAGGCGCGACGAATCCCTGATCACGCGCATGGAGGTCGTCATCTCCCCCGAGGACGATGCCGAGGTGAGGCGCATCACAATCGAGAATAAAGGGAGTCGTGATCGCGAAATCGAGATCACCTCCTATTGCGAAATCGCCTTGGCTCCGCAGGAAGCGGACATCGCCCATCCCGCCTTTTCCAATTTGTTCGTGCAAACCGAATTCCTCCCCGCACTATCGGCCTTGCTGGCGACGCGACGGCCGCGCTCGGCGTCGGAGAAGCCGATCTGGGCGGCCCACGTTTGCGGGGTGGAAGGGGAGGTGGCGGGCGGATTACAGTACGAAACCGATCGGGCCCGCTTCCTGGGCCGCGGACGCACGGTCCGCGATCCGGTTTCCGTCGCCGACGGTAAACCCTTGTCGAATACGGCCGGCGCCGTACTCGATCCCGTTTTCAGCCTTAGACGGCGCGTGCGGGTTCCGGAAGGGGGACAGGTCCGTCTGGTGTTCGCCACCTTTATCAGCGGCACCCGTGAACATGCCCTGGCCCTGGCGGACAAGTATCGCGAAGCTTCCACTTTCGAGCGGGTCGCGACCCTGGCCTGGACCCAGGCCCAGGTCCAATTGCGCCACCTCGGCGTGGGCCCGGACGAGGCGCGCTTGTACCAGCGCTTGGCCAACCGGCTGTTCTATCCGGACCCGGCGCTCCGTCCCTCTCCGGATCTGCTGGCGTTGAACCATAAGGGGCAGGACGCGCTGTGGCCCTACGGCATCTCCGGGGATTTGCCCATCATCTTCGCGGCCTTCGACGAGGCGGGTGATCGGAACCTGGCGCGCGATCTTCTGAAGGCGCATGCGTACTTCGAAATGAAGCGCCTGGACGTGGACCTGGTGCTCCTCAACGAAAACCCGTCGGAATCGTATTTCCAGCCCCAGCAGAACGAATTGGAGGGTTTATTGCGCATGCGTCGGGGAGGCGGCGAAGGGATGCGCGGCGGGGTTTTCCTGCTGCGACGGGACCGGATTCCCGCCGAGGACCGTCTATTGATCCAAGCCTGCTCTCGCGTCGTGCTCTCCGCCCGCCGCGGCAGCCTTTCCGATCAGGTCATGCGCATGCGGCGAGTGCCGGTGCCGGCCGCTCCGCCCCATAGGCGCCGGGAAGCCTCGGCGCAACCCGTGGTCCCGCCCCCACGGCCCTATCTCGAATTCTTCAACGGCCTGGGCGGATTCACCCCGGACGGGAAGGAGTACCAGATCATCCTAGGCGAAGGGCAATGGACGCCCGCCCCTTGGATCAATGTTATCGCCAATCCTCATTTCGGATTCATCGCATCGGAGGCGGGATCGGGTTACACGTGGTGCGGGAATAGCCGCGAGCGCAAGCTGACGCCCTGGTCCGATGATCCGGTTTCCGATTCCCCGGGCGAAGCCATGTACGTGCGCGACCGCGAAAGCGGGGAAGTGTGGACGCCCACGGCCTTGCCCGTGCGTTTGGCCGGGCGGCCCTATGTGGCCGTGCATGGGCAAGGGTATACGCGGTACATGCATGCCTCGCAAGGGATCCGCTTGGAACTCACCCAATGGGTTCCCGAAAGCGATCCGGTAAAGATCTCGCGGCTGGTCCTGGAAAACGTTTCCCCCAAGACCCGCCAACTGGACGTGACCGCCTACGTGGAGTGGGTGCTGGCCCCGGTGCGGGGGATGGCCACCCAGCACATCGTGACGCGTCGCGACCCGGCCACCGGCGCCCTTACCGCGCGAAATGCCTGGATCGCCGAATTCGCGGAGCCGGTCGCCTTCGCGGATCTGCAGGGCCGGCAATCCTCCTTTACCTGCGATCGCGCCGAATTCCTGGGGCGTAACGGATCCCGGGCCCAACCCTTGGCCTTGCAACGCGTGGAGCCCTTGTCCAACCGCAGCGGCGCCGGCCTGGATCCTTGCGCGGCCCTGCAGGTTTTGATCGAATTGCCTCCCGGCGGCAAGGCCCAGATCGTATTCACCCTGGGACAGGCCGATTCCGACGAGGCAGCCGCCGCCCTAATTAAGAAATACCGCGACATTGATCACGAAAAGAACCTTGCCGATACGCGGCAGCGCTGGGATAGCCTGCTCGGCGGGGTGCAAGTCAAGACACCGGATCGATCCCTGGATCTCCTGCTCAATCGCTGGTTGCCTTACCAGGTGATCGCCTGCCGCCTATGGGCCCGGACCGCCTTTTACCAGGCGGGCGGCGCGTTCGGTTTCCGCGATCAATTGCAGGACGTCATGGCCATGTGCGTCCTCGCCCCGGAAATGGCGCACGAGCAAATCCTCCGCGCGTCGGGCCGGCAGTTCCGCGCCGGGGACGTCCAGCATTGGTGGCATCCGCCTTCGGGCCGCGGGGTCCGCACCCATTTCTCGGACGATCGCCTTTGGCTGCCCTACGCGGTCCTGCATTATCTGGAGGCCACGGGCGATGCCGCCATCCTCGAGGCGCAAGCGCCCTGGTTGGATGGGCCGGAAGTGCCGGAAGGACGCGAGGACGCCTATTTCCAGCCCACGCAGAGCGAGGACACCGACAGCCTTTATGAACATTGCGCCCGCGCCCTGGAGCGGAGCATGGGGCTCGGGGCGCATGGCCTGCCGTTGATGGGGAGCGGCGATTGGAACGATGGCATGAACCGCGTGGGGCAGGATGGCAAGGGGGAGAGCGGTTGGCTGGCCTGGTTCCTGATCCCCAACCTGAAGGGCTTCGCAGATTTGGCGGAGGCGCGCGGGGATGAGCGTGGCCGTATCTGGCGGGAACATGCGGAGCGCGTACGCGGGGCCATGGAGACGGCGGGATGGGATGGCGATTGGTATCGGCGCGGCTATTTCGACGACGGTTCGCCGCTCGGATCTTCCCAGTCGCAGGAATGCCGGATCGATTCCATCGCCCAATCTTGGGCGGTGCTTTCGGGAGCCGCCGATCCCGCGCGGGCCCGCCAGGCCATGTTCTCCGTAGAGGAATACCTGGTGCGCCAAGCGGAGGGCCTTGTCCTCCTTTTCACCCCGCCCTTCGACAAGGCTCCGCAGGATCCGGGCTATATCAAGGGATATCTCCCCGGCGTGCGCGAGAACGGCGGGCAGTATACCCACGCCGCGCTCTGGGTGGTAGCCGCTTTCGCGGCGCTAGGGGAGGGCGATAAGGCCGCGGAGCTGTTGTCCTTGCTCAACCCCGTGAACCATGCCGCCACGCGGGCGGGCGTGTATCGCTACAAGGTCGAACCTTATGTCGCCGCCGCCGACGTGTATGCGGTGGCGCCGCACGTGGGCCGCGGAGGCTGGACCTGGTACACGGGATCGGCGGGATGGATGTACCGCGTGGGCCTGGAGTGGTTACTGGGATTCCGGGTCCAAGGCGATCGCCTGCGGATCGTCCCCTGCCCGCCGCGCGATTGGCGGAGGTACGGGATGCGTTACCGCCGCGGCGGATCCATCTGGGATATTTCCGTTTCCAATCCGGAAGGGGACGGGCGCTTCATGGTGGCCTGCGAAATCGACGGCGTTAAGCGGGAACCGCCTTTCGACGCCATCGACGTTCCCGATGACGGGAAAGCGCACGTGGTCCGCATCGTGTTGGGGAAAGGGAATTCGGAACGGTACATGGATTCTTCTTCCACCCGTCCCGCAACAACTTTATCTTGAGGGGTACAAACCTTTTCGGCTGGGAGGATGGCCATGGAAGAGAATCCCATTTCCGCGGATATCGCCGGCGTGGATGCGGCCACGGAAAATCCGGGCGAACGCGCTACCTTCGGCATGAATGTTTCGATCCCCGAACGCTGGATCTCGGCCGTGATCGGCGGGGCGCTCATCGCTTACGGCATCCGTAGGCGGTCTTGGACGGGCGGGCTCCTGGCCCTGGCCGGAGGGAACCTGCTGCTTCGCGGCGCCCTGGGACGCAGCTTCCTCTACCGGGCCCTCGGCATCGACACGAGCAAGGCATTCGCGAAGCTCGCGGAAAAGGCGGGTAAGGGCGAACGCTTTACGGTGGAGAAATCCATCAGCCTTTCAGCTTCCGCCGCGGATGCTTACCGCTTCTGGCGCAATTTCGAAAACCTGCCCCGGGTAATGCGCCATCTGAAATCCGTTCGTACCATCGACGAGCGCCGCTCGCATTGGGTGGCGACGGCGCCGGCAGGCTTGGACATCGAGTGGGACGCCGAGATCACCGATGAGCGCCAGGATCGCAAAATCGCCTGGCGTTCGCTGGAGAACGCCGACATCGAAACCAAAGGCGTGGTGCTCTTCGAACCCGTCCAGGACGGCAATGCCACCGAGTTGCGGGTTTACCTGGAATACGCGCCGCCGGGGGGCAAGGCCGGCAAGGCCTTCGCGAAATTCTTCGGCAAGGATCCCGCCAAAATGGTCGATGAGGATCTGCGCCGTTTCAAATCCCTGATCGAATCGGGCGAGCCCGTTCTCGATCGGAATGCGCGGGGTTGATATGGTCTCGCCCGCTTCCCTGGAAACCGATTCGGTGAAAGATAGCGTCCGTTTTTACGGGTCCCTGGGTTCCCAGTCCATATCCGATCGCCTCGCCGCTTTGGAGGACGAACCCGAGCTCGAGACCGTGGCCACCCTAGGGCTGGCCGGAGCCGGCGTACTGGCCTTGATCTTCGGGATGCTGGGCTCGCGCCTATGGCGGCTATTGGCCTGGATGGTCCTTCCCCTCATCTTCGCGCATGCCCGAGGGCGCTTGGCCGCCCCCGGACAGTTCCTGAAAACGCTGGGCCTGCGCTCGCGTAAGGAGATCGAAGAGGAGAAGTACGCCCTGAAGGCCCTGCGGGGGGATTTCCGGGACATGGGCGAATCCCAACCCGAAGGAATGCCCGATCCCGCGTCCGCCTTGGACGCGGTCCGTTCCTGATCAAGAATCGAGGAGCTCGGTTGGCCGGTCCTTAGGGGCCGGCCATCGCCGTTTCCACGGCCGCGGGAACGGGAAACAGGAAGGGCCGGAAGCGCGAGAGGGCTTTGGCGGCTTGCGTCGCGAAATGCGCCAACACGTCTTGGTCTTCCTCCGCGAACGCCTTGGGGCCGGCGGGATCCTGGGAGCGTTTGTCGTAAAGCGAAAGCGTGCCGACCACCTCGCCTCCGATGCTGAGGGGCGCCGCCAAGGCGGATTCCGCCGCGTGGATGTCCGTCCCGAACCGGGAATCGGAAAGCTTATCGATCCGCACTGAAGCCGCGGAGGAAGCGGCCTCGCCCGAGAGCTTCCGGTCCACGGCCAGGATGTCCTTCATCCAAACAGGATCGCGTTGGCTCAAGGTTTCCGCGACTTCCGGCTCGGCTCCGGAGCCGTGCCGCAAACGCAGCACGCAGGAATCGGCATCCACCAGCAAGCGAACGTTGGCCAGGATCATCCGCGAGAGTTCGGGAAGATCGGCGGCCCGGGCCGCATCCGCGGTGAACTGGGAAATTGCCGAATACTTGAGGGACTGGACCTTGATGGATTCGAGTTCCAGATGCTTGGCGGCTTCGCGGGAGAGCATGTCCCCGATGCGCTTGAGCAGGAGCATCTCGTCCTTGAAATGGTTCCGTTCCGAATGCAGGTAAAGGAACAACGCGCCGGCCAATTCCGTTCCCGTGCGGATGGGTTGCAACAGGTACCACTTCTTGGCCCGCGGCTCCTTTCCCGCGGAGTTGACGCAAAACCCGTGGGGGGTCTTGAGCAGCCGCTGCGCGAAGATGTCGTCCAGGAGCATCGGCCGTTCCTTGAGGAGGATTCCGCTCATGGAGCTGGATGCCTTGGCCATGAAGGTGCGCTCGGTGGCGTTGAATTGATAGTAGGTGCAGGCCTTGGCCCCGAAGGTATTGGCCATTTTCATGAGCAATAGGTTCAAGCGCTCTTCGAATCGATAGCGCATGCCCAATATGTCGCGCACGCTATTGAGCAGTCCTTGCCCTTGTCCCTGCCCGGCCCCCGCTTCTCCTTCGCGTCCGTAGCGCACCGTCTCTGCCGCGACGCGCGCCAACTCTTCCAGCGCTTCGACGTCCGTTTTAACGAAGACGCGGGCCTTGTTGCGGCTGGCCAGATTGATAACCCCCAACACTTCCCCTTCGCAGCACAGGGGGCAGCAAATCGCGGAAACGAGTTCGGGCCTCTGGTATTCCGCCGCGAAAGCCTGTTGGTCCACGGCCCCGTTGATGATCACGGCTTCGCGATGCCTGACAACGAAGCCGGAGATGCCTTGTCCGACCCGTTGTATCGAAGAGACGACGACGCTTTCTTCCAGGCCGCAAGCGGCTTCGATGGTCAACTGGCGGCGGGAAGGATCGAGAAGCATCAGGGATCCGCTGTCCGCCCGCGAGGTCTTGACCGCCGCGTTCAGGATGGCCTGCAACATGGCCCGTCGATCCTTGTTGGGGCCCGCGGCGCCGCGGATCTCGTCTAAGGCCCGGGCGGCCGTGTCCCGGGATTCGGAATGGCCGTCCCGTACGGCGCAGATCAATAGGCGCGCCCCCAGACCGCTGATCACGTCCACTTTCTTAAGCGGCAGCTTACGCAAGCGCGCCGCGATGGATGGATTCCGGGTGGTATCGATGATCACTTCGAGATGCGGATAGGTCGTGAGTCGGCTCAGATCCTCGAAATCGGGATTGAGCACCTTGACCACTTGGATGCCTTGCGCGTCCAGCAAGTTCGGCAACAGCTCCGCGGTCGCGCGGTTCAAGCCGACCAATGCGATCTGGCGCGCCCCTGCGGCCCGCTCGGGGATTTCCTGGTGGGGAACCGGGGTGAAGTCCGGGGTATCTGGCATATTCCCAATCGTTTTACCCAGAGGTCGGCATGCGGAATTCGCCTATCGGGCAATCGTATCCATTGTACGCTCGGGAATCGGCATGCGGCAAGGGAACCGATGCCCTATTCACGCGTGCTCCCGTCCGGCAGGCATACCCAAGAATTCCAAATTCCCAAGTAAACCCAAAAGCGGGTAATCCTCGGCTACGAAGCGGCGGGCCAGCCGGATAGGGGTAACTTGCACGAGACCTCCGTCCCGGCGCCTGCGCGTTGCGGCAATCGGCCCCCGTCCCTTACAATCCGGGGATGCGCGCCTTGAGTTTGCTGCCCGGCCCGGCCAGTCGCCTGCGTTTGCGGCGCCGCGTTCCCGCGGACGAACGGCCGCCGATCGCCTATGGCATCGGGCTCGTGTCGGTCGCCCTCGCCATCGTCTTTTTGCCCTTGGGCTATGCGGCCCTTTGTTTCGGGACCCTTTGGATCCTGGGATGGCATGCCGTAAGCCACCAGGGCTGGCTGATCGGTCCCGAGTCCGCCTTCTTGCCGGGATTGGCGTACGCGTTAGGCTTGCTCATGATCGCGGGCATCGCCTTGTTCCTCATCCGCCCTCTCGTCAGCGGGCATCGGCGCTCCCGCCCCGATTTGGTGCTTCGCCCGGAGCAGGAACCGAGATTGCATGCCTTCGTCCAGCAGATTTGCAATTCCCTCGGTTCGCCGACCCCCGTGCGCATCCAGGTGAGCATGGACGTGAACGCGTGCGCCCGCCTGGCCCCGGGCCGGGAGAATTTTTGGAACGGCGGTTTGGAGTTGGTGTTGGGGCTTCCGTTGGTACGCGGCCTGGAACTGGGCCAATTCGCCGCGGTGCTCGCCCACGAGCTCGGGCATTTCCGCCAGGGCGCAGCCATGCGCCTGGTGCACGGCATCCGCCGGGTGAACCAATGGTTCGCTCGCGCATCCGCGCACGAGGATGCCTGGGAACGCGACTTGGCGGCCCGCTCCGACCGCATTGATCCCATGCTCTATGGTTTCTATTGGTGCGGGCGCGCCTGTTCCGTCACCGCGCGTGGGATCTTGCGATCCCACGCCCGTGCCGGGCAGGCGGTCAGTTGCCTGTTGCTGCGCGAGATGGAGCATCAGGCGGATAACGCGGCCATCCGCTTGGTCGGGGGCGAAACGTTCGCGTCCATGGTGCTGGAGGCCAAGGTGATCGAAGCGGCCTGGGGATTAGCCAACCGGAGCTTAGGGCTGGCCCTGCGCGAAGGCAACCTGGCCGATGATCTTCCCGCCCTGGTGGCGGCGCATACGCGCGTGTTCATCCCCGAGGTGCGCCGCCGGATGGAACGGACCATCATGTCCGAACGCACTACCTGGTTCGATACCCATCCCAGCCTGGCCGAACGCGTTCGCCGAGCGCGTCGGGCGGCATCGCGGGGCATGTTCCACGCCGCCGGGCCCGCGCATACGCTTTTCTCCGACTTCGTCGCCCTATCACGTAAGGCCACCTTGGGCTTCTACCGTACCGATCTGGGCGAAGAGTTCAATCCCGCCCGCGTCATGGCGACCGGCGATCTGGTGTCCGGCCAAAGCGAGATCCAAGTCGGCGAAGCGGCGGTGACCGGTTATTTCCTCGGCATGCTCTCCAATCTGCGGCCGTTGTGGCTGAACGCCGCCGACATGGCCCCGGACGCGGAGGAGGGCCACCTGCCCTTGCATGGGGACGAGGACGCGGCGGCCGGCTTGTCTCCCGAATCCAGCGCGCGCTGGCGGATCCGTCTGGAAGACGCCCGGCAGCGGCTCGAGTCCGGGTTCTCCAAGGCCAGCGAAAGCTCGCGGGCCTATGCCGCCGCCGATGCGCGTATGTTGGATGCCGTCCAGGCCTTGGCGCTCATGCGGGCGAATTTCTGGATCGAGCCGGGCGATTTCCAGTTGCGCGAAGGCGGGGCCGCCCAAGCCGGCGCGGTTTTCCGCGAATCCGAAGCCGAGCAGCGCGCCTTGGCCATCGGAATGGTCGGGTTCGAAGACGCTATGCGCCGCCGCCTGGCCGCGGCCTTACGATTGTTGGACGACGTCGAGGTGCGGAAGCGTTTGCTGGACGCGAGGTCCTGCTCGCGCGAGGCTTCGCGGCTCTTACCGGTATTGGCGGCCCTCGGCCGGGTGCAAGCGCGCCTGGAATCCCTGCGACGCTCTTTTCATGGGATGGGAATCTTGCTCGAGAACCTGGAAGGCAACGAGAGCGCGCCGGAAGTGGATGCCCAGCTTAAGACCTACGCTCTCGCCATCCGCCTGGAATTGGAGGCGATCGGGAAGGGGCTGCGGGGGGTGGAATACCCGTTCGGGTCTTCGCCATCGGATTTGGCCGACTACGCCTTGGACGAACTCCCCTCGGAGAAGAATTACGCCGGCCACTATGCCATTGCCGAAGAAGCCTTAGGGCGATCATACGCATTGTACTTCCGCATCTTCGGAAGGCTGGCCCTATCGGCGGGCCGGGTGGAAGGCGTCTTGGGGTTAGGACCCTTGCGGGTCGACGGGTAGAATCGCTACCGTACGTTTGCGCTGCCTTATTTCCAAGATCCTTTGCGTAATAGGATCGAAACCAATAGCCAGAATCCCACGAAGGCGGCGCTTAGGAAGCCGGCGACGCCGATCAGGGGCACGCCATACCACTTAGGCGGAATGCCCGAAAGCACGACGAGGGACGAACCGATGATGAGCGAGGCCAGGACCAAGGCGAAAACCATCCGGGTCATCATGCGTTCATGCGTCTTGAGGATGGGCTCCAGACCTTGATGTTGGAATTCGATGCGCAGCTTGCCGCGCTTGATGAGCCCCAGGATATCCCGGGCTTGCGCTGGGAATTCCTTCAGCATCGGCGTCAAATCCAAGGCGCCGTAATAGAGGTCCTTGGCCAAGCGATCGGGCCGTAAACGTTCCCGCATGGCACGCTTGGCGAACGGCTTAATGCTTTCCACCATGTCGAAGGCCGGGTCCAAGCGGCGGGCCACTCCTTCCAGGGTCACGATGGCCTTCAGCATCAGGTAGAAGCCCGGCGGCATGCGCAGCCGGTTGCGGATGATCAGCCGGATGAGGCGATTGAGGAATTCGCCGATGCGGAAATCCTTGAGGGCGACGAATGAGTAGGCCTCGAGCAATTCGCCCACCTGGTATTCCAGATCCTCGACGATGTCCGAGGGCTGGAAGGCCAATTGCAGCAAGGTCTTGGCGATGCGTCCCGCGTCCTGCGTGGCAACGCCCACCAGGATTTCGAGCAAGCGCTCGCGATGAGTCGGTGAAAGCGAACCCACCATGCCATAGTCCAGGAAGCACACGCGTCCGTCCGGCAGGATGAGGATATTGCCCGGATGGGGATCGGCATGGAAAAAGCCTTGCTTGAATACCTGGTGCATGAGTACTTGGGATAGGTCTTGGGCCACGCGCGCGGGATCCAGGCCCGCGCTCCGCAGGCCGGCCAGGTTGGAAACCTTGGTCCCCGCGATGAACTCGGTGGTGAGCACCCTGCGGCCGGTGCGGGAACGATGCACCTTGGGCACGTAGAAAATCGCCAGGTCCGCGGAAGCCTGGGCGAAGCGCTCCATCTGCGAGGCTTCCAGGGAAAAATCGAGCTCCTTCATGATGGTGCGGTCGAACTCTTCGCAGATCGCCACGGGATTGAGTATGTCCATGCCCTGCACGTATTTCTCGAGCAGTTGGGCGAGCTGGAACATGATTTCCACGTCCACCTTCACCAAGTCCTCGATGCCGGGGCGTTGCACCTTGACCGCGACCCGGGTGCCTTCGCCGATGTCTGCGACGTGGACCTGGGCCATGGAGGCTGAGGCGATGGGCGAATCGCCGAAGGAGGCGAATAGGCTTTCGACGGGCTGGCCGAATTGTTCCGTCACGACTTGGCGCGCTTGCGCGGTGGGGAAGGGCGGAACGGAATCCTGCAGCTTCTCCAAGGCGGCGGCCCATTCGGGAGCGAGCAGGTCGGGGCGATTCCCGATCATCTGCCCGAGCTTGATGAAGGCCGGCCCGAGCTCTTCCAGGGCCATGCGGAATCGTTCCGGGCGCGTGGGGTGGATGGTGGCTACGCGCGGCGGCAGCCTCAGGTATTTGCCGCCCAGGTCCAGGTATTTGTCCAGACCCAGCTTGTCGGCCAAATCGCCGAAGCCGTGCTTCGCGAATACGGAAAGGATTTCCCGGAAACGGTTGGCTCCCCGGACGGTGCGGGAGATCCGGCGGATGTTTCGGATCACGCGGGTCAGCCGCCGAGTCGGGCTTCGAGCGCCTTGACCCGGGCTTCCAGGGCCTTGAGATCGCGATCGCGCGCGACGTTCATCCGCTCCAGGGCCGCCGAGACGCCCGCGTCGACCGCGCGCTGCAGGGACGATTTCGCCTCTTCGGATTTCTTCAGGATCTCGTCGATGAACTTCTTCCCTTCGGTCTCGCCCAGCTTGGCCTCTTCGGCCAGCTTCTTCGCCATCTCCTCGATCTTTTCGCTGGTGAGGAAGGCCATCCCCACTCCGGCGTACAACGTTTTCTTCAAGGTGTCGAACAACATGGTTCCCTCCGGGATCACGAATAATGTACAACCTGGAAGTGCGGGGATCCCGCCCATGCGCAAAGGAGCGGGTTTTCAGCCGCCCGTGCTGCGGAGCATGGCATGCAGAGCGGGATGGGGTTCGATGAGGATGCGATCCTGTTTCGCCAAGGCCAAGCGGTCGGCGTCCAGGAGCCCTTGGGAATGCATGTAAGCCATGACCGGCTGATCATCCCGGCGCCCTCCGGCGAAAAGGGTTTGGCGCACGCGCATCAGGGCCGATTCCGCGAACTTGGGCACCGGCAAACCGGCTACGCCCGGATGGCCCCGCAATTCGTCCGTGCCGTTGCCGGCGATGCGCAAATCGGCGAATTGCAAATCCTGGCGGCTGGGCAGGCCCACGGGCAACTTGAGATCGAATCCTTTCGGCAGCGGCAGATTGCGCTCGAAGACCACCGGCCTTAGGGCTGGATTATAGCGCATCAAAACCGCCGTGGAATAACCCGAGAGCAAACGCAATTGCCGCGGGGTCCACTCATGCTCGAGGCGGAGCGTTTTCCACCCGGGCGCGGTCGTACCCGGCTTGTGCAGGCCCGGATAAAGCCTATCCGCCTGCATGGCGAGACTCGAAGCCGCCAGGAACATGGCATAGTAAGCGCGCGAAACCGGACCGAACGCGTCGGCCTGGTAAGTGCGGATGATTTCGCCCGGATCACGCGTGCCGGTCTGCGCTACTGCATCCAGCATCTGGCCGGGGCCGGCATTGTAGGACATGATCGCCAAAGGCCAGGAACGCAGGTTGGCGCGGCACAATTTCAAGTAGCGGGCGGCGGCGCGCGTGGAAGCATCGGGATCGAAACGTTGATCGATGCGCTCGTCGATGACCAGGAAACGTGCTCCCGATGATTTCACGAATTGCCATATGCCGGCGGCTCCCGCGGGGGACATGGCCTCCGGATTGAAGCGCGATTCGACATGGGCCAGGTACTTGAGGCGCGTAGGCAAACCTTCCGCCCGGAAAACCGAGTCCATCATGGCCAGATAGGGGAGGGAGGCTTCCAGGGAAGCCCGGAAGCTTTTGCGCATGCCGCGATGCGCCGTGAGCCGTTGCGCGGAGACGGCGATGTCCCCCTGGCTCCATGCCGCCGGGAAACGCTTGCGAAGCGCCTTTTGATCATCGGTCCATTCGGCTTCAGGCGTGACCGCCAGCCCGCATACCCGGGTGCGCGCCGTCTCGCGCGCCCGCGCCAGGCTGTCCTCGGCGGCTTTGGCGACCAGGTTCCGCAATGGGACGCGGCCCAATACGACTTCGGGCGATTCGGGATCGAAGATCAGGCCCTCGTCCTCGTCCATCCGGTAATTCAGTTCCACCATCAGGCAGGCCTGATCCAGGATGGTCTTATCGGCGGTGAAGGAGTTGTCGGTCAAGATGAGGGCGCGATTCGCGTCCAGCGGGCCGGCGAATGCAGGCGCTGCAAAGCTCGTTAGCCCAGCCAGGCAGGCCGCTATCAGCTTCGCTTGCGTCGATTTCGGCATCTCGCCCCCTAGCCCGGCACCTTGGAATCGATCCGCTTCGCCGCGGACCTTTCCCAATAAAATCAATTGCCTTGGCGGTTTCAACATCTTTTAGCTTGACGCGTTTCCGGCCCGAACGTGAGCCTCGTGGCGCTTAAGATAGTCCGACTTTCATTCGCTGCGGAACATATTTTCCCCCCGCCTGTCGGACTTTGCGGAAATATGGTCGCATTGCAAGGGGTGTTTTCGGTGCGCGTGGAAATCATGGTTTTTGGGCGCCTTGGGTCCTTTCCGAATTCATAGGTACCATCCGTGTTTCGTCCCCTGCGGGTTTCCCCTTTCCTTCCTGCGGAGGCGCATTGGGTAACTCGCGTGTTACCTCCGATCTTGATTGGATCATCATCCACCGCAGTGGTTCGTCATCCACCAACGGAATAGGTCATTTATAGCCGTTTTCGCCGCGGTTGGCTGTGATCGGCCTCATATGTACGCAAGGGCCGGATTCCGCGCGCAAAAAAGGCCCGCCTGGATGGTTTTCCATTAGACGCTATTCCCGGTCCGGGAGTTTCCTCGGAATACGGGCCAAGACGGGAGAATCCCTCCCGCCTAGCCGTCCCGATTTTTGGCGTTTCCGCTGCCATCGACCGGATGGTGGTTTAGATTTCAAAGGATTCAAGGGAATCCCAGGTTCGCGGAATCTCCGTGTAACCGCCGCTCCGCTTTCGGCCCTTGGACTGATGACTCGGGGCTTGGCTTCGCCCTGGCGCCGATGCATGGGATTCATGTCGGACGGCGAATAATTGAACGAACCTTTGATCGGTCCCATCTAATAGGGCCGATCGTTGCCAACCCGGTGGGGGATATCATGGCTGTCGGTAAGCTCCTTTCCATATGCGCAGCGCTTGGCACGCTCGCTTTCGCCTCGCCATCGGCCCCGGACCCGAAGCCTGCGGCGCAAGCGCCGGAAGCCAAGGACGTTTGTAAGCAAGGACGGTCCTTATACTCGTCCGGGGACGTGGTGAGGGCGGCCAAGGCCCTAACGCATTGCGTAGAACAGGAGCCGCGCAACCGTGAAGCCTGGACCGCATTGGCCAATGCCGATCTCGAAGCCGGCCGTTTCGCCCAGTCCGCCGAAGCCTTCGCCCGCGCCGAAGCCCTGAAGCCGGGGGATGATGCCTTCCTCAATGCCTATCTCTCCGCTCTCGAAGGGGCGGGAAGGGATGAAGATCGGATTCCCGTGTTGCGCAAGCTCGCTGCGCGGAAATCCGGGGATCGCCAGGCCGCCGAACGATTGTTGGCCGCCGTGGAGGCCTCCGGGGTCGATCGCCATGCCGATGACTATCTGTTCGCCTTGCAGATTCTCGGCGATGGCCCCCGCGCGGAACGCTTCCATGTCGAGAAGTTGGCCGCGGCCTATTTGAAGCGGAAGGACTACGAGAAGGCCGAAGCCGAATACCGCTGGCTGCTGGAAAAAAGCCCGGAGTCCCCGGAAGGTTGGGCGGGTTTGGGGTCCGCGCTGGCGCTATCCGATCCTCAGGCGGCCTCGGATTGCTATCGCAAGGCGGCATTGTACTCGAACCATGCAGAGCAACGCGCAGGTTACCTTGCCGAGCGGGATCGGCTGGCGAAGGCTTCCCCCGAAGTTAAGCCAAGCCTCCCGCAGGACGTCAAGGAAACGGCATTGGCGGCACCCACGCAGGAGAAGGCCATTGCGCCCAAGGCCGCGCCTGCAGCGGAAAAGAACGCGGTGGCCAAGACCGTACCCGCACCTGAAAAGATCATGGTGGCGAAGGCCGCGCCGGTGGCGGAAAAGCCTCCGGTAGCCAAGGCCGTACCCACGCCGGAAAAGCCGGCCACGGCCAAGGTAGCCGCCGGCTCGGGTCTAGATCTCAAAGCCTTCCAGGACAGC
The DNA here is from genome assembly GCA_019509785.1 of Fibrobacterota bacterium. Taxonomy (NCBI): domain Bacteria; kingdom Pseudomonadati; phylum Fibrobacterota; species Fibrobacterota bacterium. Next base: position 27,395 of record JAEKLQ010000041.1, read on the forward strand.
GTTTATCGCGCGGAGTTGGCTAAACAGCTAGCGGCCCGGCACATCAAGAAAGCGGATATCGCCGCCGTTACCGCTCCAGGCACCCAAGCGTCCCCGGTGGTCGCCGTTCCGGCTCCGGGCAAGCCGGCGCAATCCCAACCTCCAATCCAATCCCAAGCCGAAAAGAACCAAATAGCCATTGAGGAAAAGCGCCAAAAGGAGGACGCCCGTAAGCAGGCCGAAGCGGAAAAACTCGCAAAGGCGGAGAAGACACATAAGGACTCCCTTGATCGCGCGGCGGAAGCCAAGGCCACGGCCGAAGCCAAAGCCAAAGAGGATGCGGCGAAACGCGATGCCATGGCCAAGGCCGAGAAGGCCCGCCAGGAATCCCAGGCGAAAGCCGATAAGGCCCGAAGTGATTCCCTGAAGGCCGTTGCGGATCGCAAGGGTGCGGAAGAGAAACTACGGCAGGAGGCCTTGGCGAAGGCGGACAGGGCCCGGCAAGATTCCCTGGCCCGCGCCGATAAAGCACGCCAAGAGGCTATGGCCAAGGCCGAGAAGGCCCGCAACGATTCGCTCGCCCGGGTCGCCGAGACCAAGGCGAAGGAAGAAAAGGCCCGGCAGGATGCGGTCGCCAAGGCGGAGAAGGCCCGCCAGGAATCCCAGGCCAAAGCCGACAAGGTACGGAGCGACTCCCTTAAGGCCGTTGCGGATCGCAAGGCTGCGGAAGAAAAAATCCACCAGGAGGCATTGGCAAAGGCCCGCAAGGATTCCCTTGATCGCGTGGCGGAGGCGAAAGCAAAAGAGGATGCGGCCAAGCGGGAAGCAGTCGCCAAAGCCGACAAGGCCCGCCAAGACTCTCTCGCCCGCGCCGACAAGGCGCGCCAAGAGGCCCTGGCTAAAGCCGATAAGGCCCGACAGGATTCCCTAGTCAAGGTCGCTGAAGCGAAATCCAAGGCGGACAAGGCCCGGCAAGATTCCCTGGTTCGGGTAACCGAGGCGAAGGCGAAGGCGGAAAAAGCCAAGCAGGATTCCTTGGCGATGGTAGCCGTGGCGAAGGCCAAGGCCGATAAAGCGAAACAGGATTCTTTAGTCATGGTTGCCGAAGCGAAGGCAAAAGCGGACAAGGCGCGTCAAGATTCCCTAGCGCAAGTCGCCAAAGTTAAGGCCAAGGCGGACAAGGCCCGCCAAGATTCATTAGCCCAAGTCGCCATGGTAAAGGCCAAGGCGGATAAAGCGCGCCAAGATTCATTGGCCCAAGTCGCAGTTGCGAAAGCCAAGGCGGAAAAGGTACGCCAAGACTCCCTGGCCCGGGTCGCCGAGTCGATAGCAAGGGCCGAGAAGGCCAGACAGGATTCCTTGGCGCGGGCGGACAAGGCGCGCCTGGAAAGGGAACGGCTCGCGCGCGAACGTCGGGATCGGTTCGACCGCGCGTATGCGCATTATCGCGCCGGACGCTTGGACTCTTCGGCGCTGCTATTCAAGGCCGTGCTGGCGGATTCTCCGGTCGCCGATGCGTGGTATTACGCCGGCCGCGTGCAACTGGCAAAGGGCGATTTCTCCCGGGCCCTGGAATTGTTCGAACGCGCTGCTTCCGACAAGCCGGACATCGACGGCCTTAAAGGAAAGGCTTTGCTTGGAATGGGGAAGCCCAAGGATGCGCTGAAACCCCTGCAGGCACAGTACACCAAGGACAAGAACGATTCCTTGCTGGAGGACATCATTGCGGCCAAGCGAAAGATCGGGGATGAAGCGGGAGCCATAACCACCCTGGAGGAATTGGCGACGCGCCGCCCCGGCTCCCTGAAGGTTCAAACCGAACTGGCGGCATACTGGCGTTCGAAAGGGGTTAGGGCTAAGGCGACGGAACGCTACAACCATGTCTTTACGCTCGATCCCAAGGACGGCGAGGCCAATTATTGGCTCGGCATGGAAGCCATCCAATCGAACGGTTTCGTCCGCGCCGCGCCTTTGTTGGAGCGGGCGGTTATCGCCTTCCCGACCCGCGCGGATGCCTGGAAGGGGTTGGCCAAGGCCGACCTCGCTTTGGGGCGCAGGGATGCGGCCTGGGAGGCCCATCGCAAAGCCTTGGCCTTATCGCCGAATGATCTCGAATTGGCGAAGGGCCGTCTGGCCTTGGCCCGCGAATCCCACCCCAACGAATTGGCGCAGGCATATGAAGAAGTGTTGCGCTTGTCCCCCGGCGATACCTCCGCCGCCATGGGCCTAGCGCGCCTTCGCTACGGACGCGGCGACTATGCGGGCGCGGAGAAGGACTTCCGCATCGCGCTGAAGGATTCGAAGGACGGACAGGCCTGGGCGGAATTCGGCCGGACCTTGCTGGAACTGAAGAAGTCCGACGAGGCGGCCGCTGCGCTCCAGAAAGCGGTGGACTTGGGGGAGAAGGATCCATCGCTGCATTTGGATCTGGCGCGCATCCGCATCGATAAAGGCGATCTCGATGGGGCCGAGGCGCTCGTGAAGGACTTGGCTAAACAATCGCCGCGGGACGCGGAAGCCCAGTATTGGCTGGGCCAAATCGCCCTCAAGCGCCAACAAACCCAAGTGGCGGAAGAGTTCTTCCGGAAGGCCCACCAGCTACAGCCCGATCATGCGAAGTACGCCGAGTCTCTTGCCCAGGCCCTGCGCGATAAGGACGAGTTCAAACAAGCCCTCGCCGTGCTTTCGCAAGCGGAGCCCTCCCTCTCGCCGGGGGGAAAACTCCTGTTCGGCGAATGCCTCGCGCGCTCAGGCGATCCGGGCAAGGCCATCGAAGTCTACGCGGCCCTATTCGCTAAGCAACCGTCCGCCCAATTGTTGGCCCGGCGCATGGATCTGCTGGTTCTCGCAGGGAAAGCGGAGCAAGCGGTGGAATTGACGGGAGCTTCGCCTTATGCCCAATCAAACGAAGTCCGGTACGCCCTCGCGAAAGCACAACTGAACCTGGCCGAATCGCACGTCCTGAAGGGGGATGTGGATCAAGCGGTCGATTTGATGAAGCAAGTCGTTAAGAGCGACGATCATCGCCCCGAGTACCACTATTACCTCGGCCTTGGCTTTTTCGATCAGGCCCGTTGGAAAAAGGCGGTGGATGAATTCGGCGAAGCGCTGACTTACAGGGTGGATTATCCCGAAGCCTTGTACCGCAAAGGACTTTGTCTGCTCAAGACCGGGGACGCGAAGGAAGCCGGCGATGCCTTCACCGAGCTTTCGCAGCACGCCGATGCGCAGTGGAAAGCCCGTGGCCTTTACGGCATGGCGATGGTTTTCGAGGCCGACGGGAAAACGGAGGCCGTCCAACATCATCTGGAATTGTCCATCGCGGCCGCAGCCCAAGCCGATGCCATGGCCGACCTCGCGCGCATCCTACTCAAGCAGGGCAAGGTTCCCGAGGCCCAGGAATGGGCCCGCCGGGCGCTGGCCATCGACCACGGCCATGAGGCGGCCACGGTGGCTTTAGGCGACGCCCTGGCCGCGTCCAAGAAACAGGATCAGGCCATGGAATTGGCGCGGGCCGGGTTGAAGGTCAAACCCCTTTCCTGCGGCCTTCTCGTGCAATCGGCGAAATTGAATTTCGAAGCCGGCCGGATCGATTCGAGCCTGGTCGCGAGCAACGTGGCCATGAAAAATTGTCCTACCGAACCCATGGCCTACTACTATGCGGGCGTGGCCACGCGCTCCAGCAATCGATCCAAGGAAGCTAAGCAGTACTTCAAGACTTTCCGCAAGCTGGGCGGGGACGGAAAGATGGTTCCGGAGGAATGATCGCGTGCGGCGGCCGGTTGGATCGCTATCCTTCAGCCGCCGCCGGACTTAACTTCGGGCTACGCGATCCTCGGGGAATTTCCCGGAGCGATTCACCATCCCCGGCAAGATCCAAATCAGGAAAACCATGGCGCTGAAAAGCGCGGTCATAACAGGAAGCGATTCTCGCGGTAGCCATTGCATGGCGCACCTCCCCTGGCGGGTAGCCAATCCATTGTACCAAGACCCGGGCAAGCCTGACCAGGGGGCCCGGAGCCGGACCGGCTTCCCCCACCCGTACCAGCCCGATTCCGCTGAATTCGGAGGTTATTAACGCTTTTTAAGCCGCATGGATCCGTGCTTCCCGAAATGCTATCATTCCAGCGTTCCGCGTGATCCGGGGTCAGAATCGGACATCCCCCCGGGGATATATTGACTAGCGGGACGACCAACTCCGAGTGAAATCGAATCGTGTATGCAACCTTATGAAATTACCGCCATCCAATGGCTCCGTGATGAAATTCGCGTCTACCTAAGGGCGCGGCGGGAAGGTAAACAACCCCCCGCCCCCGGCGATTGGGTAGGCCTCGCTTGGGAAATCGGCCATAGCCTATCCATGATGGCTGCCCATGGGATCGCGGTGAATCCGGTAATCGCGGCCGTTTCTGGTAAATTACGGTTGGAGTTCGTGGGGGTACAAGGTCTCATGCCTTCGGACTTCCACCGGATGCGGCTGTTCTATCTGAGCTATTTCGAGCGCTCCGCCTTGTTGCCGAAGCTGAGGCAAATACCTTGGGACCGCCACGAGGTCATTCTCGAACGGTGCAAGGATCCGGGCCAGCAGGAGTTCTACCTCGACCTGTGCCTGAAGGAGGAGCTGAACCGCGATGGCCTCCTGGAGGCCATCGCCAAGCAGCGTTACGAGACCAGTGCGATGTCGGGTATCGGCCGGGCCGATTCTTCCGTCTGATCGGCTCGGAAATCCGTCTTAGCGGCTCGGAAAGAAGGCTCCCGGATTGAACCCTCGGGCAAAGGACCTGTCGCGTCCCCGCGGGCCGGTCCATCTCCCGGCTCATTGTCCGCATAGACGTCCAAGTGTTCCTGGCCCCACAGCTGCATCGCCGTCAGAACCGGCGCCAAGCTCCGGCTGCGCTCGGTCGGCGCGTAGAGGATTCGCGGCTTATCCGTTCCGGTGACCATGCGCGTGATGAGCCCATCGAACTCGAGCTCTTTCAAATGCTTGGCCAGGATCTTCGCCGAAATGCCTCGCGAGAGCTTCTTCAACTCCCCGAAACGCTTGGACTCTCCGGTCAAAAGGAGATTCAAGATAAGGCCTTTCCATTTCCCTCCGATGAGGGATAAGGTCAACTCCGCCGGCCAAGTGAATTTTTTCAGTACCACATTGCCTCCTCGTTCAGATAGGGAAACAAGGCAACCCCTGTGCCAAGTCGTGACCTGCCGGAAACCTGCCGGAAAAGGGAGGGCTCGGAGTTCGGATAGGTAACCGATCGGAAAGGACGTTCCAGAATGGTTCTATGGGTTCCAAAATGGGCCGCAAAAACGCGATTAACTATCTTTGTCCTTTCTCCGGGAGAACCATGCCACGAACGTGCCTCGTCTTCGCTTTTGCGATCGCATCATTGCTTATTTTGCCCGGACGACTCCCGGCCCAACCCAATTCCCAACAATCCTCGCAACTTCCGGGCCCCGCGCCCCAGCCGCCCACTCCTCCCAAAGCGGTCAAGGATTCGGTTAAGGCGGCCCGCGCCAAATCGAAGAAGGCGAAATCTCCCGTTGCCGATACGACCCGAACCGGTGCGTCGAGCGCGGCCGCCGCTAAAGCTTCGACGGCCCCCGCCGGATCCCCGGCCGGCGTAAAGGACAGCCTCCAGACCTCGTCCCAAGCCACGGCGCCCGTCGCGCCGCCCCTGGCCACGGACAGCGCCAAAGCCAAATCGTCCGCACCCTTCGATTCGAATAAGGCTCCCGCCGATGTCCTGGAAGCCAAGCCGGAAATCGCCAAGGTGGAACCCAAACGCCTCCCTCCCGATTTGAGGCTCTTCAATGATCCGCCCCTGATCGGGCGCGAATATGGATTCGGAATCCTGGGTTCGGTGGTCGCCAGCACCTTGGGCTTCTTCATCGGAAGCGGTATCGAGACCGCCATCGTGGGTGAAAGCCGGGCCCACAAGGGAACGCTTTCCTTCACCGGCATCCGTTACGACAATTTCAAGGGCGCCTTTTGGGGCGGGTCCTCCGGCATGGTCCTCGGCTCGGCCCTCACCATCTATTTCACCGGTCAAACCGAAGAAGAGGACGGCGGGCTATTCGCGACCTTGGCGGGTACGACCGCGGCCGCCGCCGGCGCCTTCTATCTCGCCAGCCTGATGGGCGTGAACGATGACGTCGATTGGAAGCCCTTCATCCCTTTGCTCGCGGTTCCCTCCTTGGGAGGCGCCTTGGGATTCAACGTCTCCCGGTGGTTCCACGATCGCCAGCGCGAAGAAGTGGTCGGGAAGGAGGCGGCGATCCGTTTGCACGCCCCCTCCTTAGCCTTCGGCCTGGGACCCCGCGGGGAGCGCGTGGAGATCCGGGCCCTGCGACTGACATTTTAAGCGTCGGCTGGGCCTTTCAAGGTACGGCTTCTGGGTAACGGAGGAAGGGCGTGGGTTTGAGAATCCGTTCCTTGGCCGCCGCATTCGCGGCCATAGCCCTTTCCGGCTGCAACAAGATCGGCCTCCTTTACGATTATGCGGATAAACTGGTCCGCTATAAGGTGGAGGATGATTTCGATCTGGATAAGGCCCAGCGGGTCCGCCTCAAGACGGACGTCGAGGGCTATTTCCAATGGCATCGTAAATCGCTGCTCCCTGCCTACGCCGACTTCCTCTCCTATATCGTCGATAGCGCGCGCGTCGATCTCCGCCCGGACGAAATCGATTCCGGCTACCAACGTTATCTAGTACTCTATCGCCGCACCATGGAACCCGTGGCGGAGAAGTCGGCGGCCTTGTTGCTGAGCCTCAGCCCGGATCAGGTCGACGGTTGGATCGAGCGGCAGCGGAAGAAGAACCGGAAGCTGCATAAGGACTTCAGCGGGAGCCAGCCGGAACGCTTGGAACATCGCGCCAAGAAGATCATCGATGAGCTCGAGGATTGGACGGGCAGGTTGAGCAAGGAACAGAAAGAGAAGATCAGGATCCTGAACGGGTCGGTTCCCTGGAACGGTATCCTTTGGCTAGACCTCCGGGAGAAGGTCCAGGAACGGGTGGCCGAAATGGCGAAGCGCAAAGCGCCGGCCGATTCCCTGCGGGCCTACCTTGCGGAGTACTATCTGGGCGATGAGAATCTGAAAAGCGAAGAGTTCCGGGCGCGCTATCGCGAGTTCGAGCAGCGGTTGAAGACGTTTATCTTCGCGATCCGCAATCTGTTGACGGAGGAACAGAGGGCCCGGTTTCTGCAACAGGTCGAGAAGCTGGCCCAGGATTTCCGCGCCCGGAGCCAGCAGGAATAGCCGCCTTTACTCCGCAGGCGGAGGGGGCAGATCGTCAATCCCCGGGGGATTGGGCACGCTCGGGCTTTCGGAGGATGAGCCGCTTGCGGACGAAGAGGATCCGTCCGTAGCATCTCCCGCGTCTGAACCGGCATCGCTGGACGGCTTTGCGCTCTTCTTGCGCAAGGCGGCGCCCCGCGCGGCGGCTTTGGCCATCGCCGACTGGCTCGAGGGCTTGGTCCTTGCGCTGGCGAAGGCCTTCTTCGACTTGGGCGGTTTGCTTTCCACCGGCTTGGTGGCGGCCGCTTTTGCGGTCTTACCGGCCTTTCCCGCAGCTACTGGTGCCGCGGTGCCGTGTGCCGCCGGCGCGACCTCTTTCGGGGCGGCAGTGCCCGATACTACGGCCACCTTGGAAGACTCGACAGGGGACTTCGTAGCCGCCAATTCGTCGGTTAGTTTTTTCACCTCGGTTTCGAGCGCGGTGACATGCGCCTTGGTTTTTTCCTGGAAGTCGGCCATGGCCGCGTTCGCATCCGTCAAGGCCTTGCGATCCACGAAGGCTATCGATGCCTTTTGCATCTCTTTCGAGATCAAGCGCGTGGTGATATAAGCGGAAAGGGCGACTGCGGCCACCAATCCGGCCAACAGGGTGAGAATCCCGATCCCGGAGGAAGCGGGGGCCAATCCGTACATGGCGGGGGAACCGTTAAAGGTCGGGGATTGGGGGATCGAAGCCAAACCGCCGCGATCCGAAGAATCAAATCCGCGCAGGGCCGGTTCGGGTTCGGCAGCCATGTGTTGCACCTGGACCGGTCTCGCTTCCCGATCCGGGGAAGGCATGGGACGGGGCATGGGCGGTTTCGGTTCGGGAGCGGCCATGCCGCGTTCGGGCCCAGCCATGAAAGAGGAACGCACTTCGGACGGAACCCGGGCTTCGACGGCGATGGGGCCACCCATGGCGGGCATCTGGGCGGTGGCCGCGGCCAAGGGCGGGGTGCTATGTCCCGGAAGGCGCTCGGCCATCTGGGATCCGGCAAAATTAGAGGAAGGAACGGCATGGCTGGAAGAGCCCGAACCCGGAAACCAGCATTCGATTCCCTGGCTATTCACCTTCTTGGTTATCAGGCCCTGGCCCTGGAGCGATGAAAGGGATTCGCTGATATCCGAGATGCTGATATTCAAGCGCGTCATCATTTCGGTGATGGTTGGCGCCCGGTCCCCATTCTGGTTCAGGAATTTCAGGATGCGCTGATCATGCTTGGCCATGGATCCTCCGGGCTTGTCCCGCGTTGCCGCAGGAATTGAAAAATGGGCCCCCTAATATAGCTACCCCGCCAGTGGCGGAGTAGCCGGGCCGGGAACCGCTCCTAAACATCGGGATTGATGCCTGAGCGCTTTGCGCCGGCTATCCCGATAACTTATTTAAATGCATAAGGCTTCCCGGGTATCCGGGATCCTGAAGCGGGTAGCCTTGGAACCGGGGCATTCCGCACCGTTTCACTTTTTGGAGGGAAGCCATGATCAAGGCGATGAGCAGTAAAACGTTCGATAATATCCGGGATGGCGTAAAAGACGGAATGGGGACGGCCTGGAAGGCCTCCAAACGGATGCAATTCCGATCCCCGGTGGTGTACGAGCGGCGTACCATGGCATGGGCCGGGGGCTGGCTCGGGATTGCCGTCCTTTCCACGGCGGCTTTGGCCTTGGGGGCTTGGATGTATTTCCGCAAGCGCAAGCAAGTGGCTGATCACTACACCATGGGCGAAGGGCCGGGACCGTCTTGGGAGGCCGACCAAGTCTCCACCGGCCATCAAATGTCCAGCCCCGCTTAGGATGGCTTTCGCAGGGGATGGGCTTTCTCCCTTCCCGAGCCCTCCGCAGGGTAACATGTATGTTACCCGGCCATAGCCTGGCCGGGCGCGCGCATAAGCGCGGGGCCGATTGCGCCCAGGGGAAACATTCCCCGAATCGATAGCTATCATGGCATCGAAAGATTCAAATTGCTATAATACCGAGAAATCGCGCGCGCTCCGTAGTGCGTATTCAGGGAAAGGCCGGGATGTCCAAGGAGTTGCGTTCCTTTGCTTGTGTCTTATCGCTTTTGGGTCTGTCCACGGCCGCCGTGCCGCAGCCGACCAAGGAAGAGTTCCTCACTAAAATCGTGGTGAAAAGCCTGGCTTCGTGGCATTATAGTCCCCCGAAGATCGATGATGCGTTCTCGAAAAAGGTTTACTCCCTCGAGGTCAAGCGTCTGGATCCCCAGAAGAGGTTCCTCATCCAAGAGGACCTGGACTCCCTTTCCCGCTTCGAGACGGATATCGACAACGAGTTGAACCAAGGCTCGCTCGATTTCTTCGACGCCGCTTCCGCCCTGCTGCGGAGGCGAATCCAGGAGGCCCAAACCATGACGGCGGCCTTGCTGGAAACCCAGTTGGATCTGAACGTGGAGGACTCCCTGCCGATGGAGCCGGAAAAGCTCCCCTGGGCCAAGAATAAAGAGGAACTGCGCGATCGCTGGACCAAGATGCTCAAGTACCAGATCCTCGCGCATATGCAAGACGCCCGGGAAACGAAGGATAAGGACAAGGAAGAGAAACTCAAGGAAGCATCCAAGGAAAAGCCCAAGCCGGACGCCGTGAAGGGCGCGAAGGGAAACAAGGGGTCCAAGGCCGCCGTGAACGCGAAGAATGGCGAAAAGCCCGTGGCCCCGGAAGACACGGAGAAGAATGCGCGCGAATACGTGAAGCGCAGCACCCGTCGCCTCTTCGAGCGCATGCTCAAAGAGGATAAGATGGAACGCATTTCGTCCTATTTGAATACGGTGGGGAATACCCACGATCCGCACACCGAGTATTTCAAACCCGAAGCCAAGGAGGATTTCGATCTCTCCATGACCGGGACCTTGGAAGGCATCGGGGCGGTTCTTCGCGAGGACGACGGCTTCATCAAGGTCGTGAGCATCGTGCCGGGAAGCGCCTCGTGGCGCCAGAAGGAACTCAAGGCGGAGGATAAGATCCTGAAAGTCGCCCAGGGCAACGAGGAGCCGGTGGACCTGGTGGAAGCCAGCGTGAACGAGGCAGTGCGGCTCATCCGCGGGCGCAAGGGCACCGAGGTGAGGCTGACCGTGCAAAAGCCTTCCGGACGCATCCAGGTCATCCCCATCATCCGCGACGTGGTGGTGGTGGAGGAGACTTACGCCAAGAGCTCCATTCTGACCCCTCCCGGCAGCAAGAAGAAATACGGTTACATCAACCTGCCGGCCTTTTACCACGACTTCAATAACAGCCACGGCCGGACTTCCTCGGCCGACGTGCGCGATGAGCTGGAAAAGCTCAAGGCGGAAAACGTGGAGGGCGTGGTGCTGGATCTGCGCAGCAATGGCGGAGGCGCGCTGGACGACGCCGTGAAGATGGCGGGATTGTTCTTCAAGACCGGACCTGTGGTCCAAATCAAGGATCAGAAGGGCAATACCACGGTCTTGAACGATCAGGACGCGGACGTCACCTATGACGGGCCGCTGATGATCATGGTCAACACTTTCAGCGCTTCGGCTTCGGAGATCGTGGCGGCGGCCCTGCAGGATTACGGTCGCGCGGTTATCATGGGGACGGATACGAGCTTCGGGAAGGGGACCGTGCAGTCCATGCTGGATCTGGACGCCTACCTGCCGCCCGCGTTCAGTTCCTTTAAGCCGATGGGATCCCTCAAGCTCACCATCCAGAAGTTCTATCGCATCAACGGCGGCACCACCCAATACAAAGGCGTGGTTCCGGACATCATGATACCCGATGCGTACAGCAACCTCGAAGTGGGGGAGAAGAACCTGGATTACCCCATGCCCTGGGATACGGTCAGTTCCCTCACTTACGCGAAATGGCCGAAGCGCGCCGATATCGCTTCCTTGAAAAAGAAAAGCCAAGGCCGCGTCAAGGCCGATCCCTTCGCCCAGAAAATGCTGGAACTGGCCGACAAGCTGGCCAAGCAGCGCGACCGCGCCTACGTAAGCCTGAGCAAGGCCAAGTTCTTCCAGGAGCAGGAAAGCGCCCGCAAGGAATCCGAGAAGTTCGAGGCCTTGCAGAAAGAGAACGCCAACATGAAGGTCTCGCCCCTCGCCTTGTCCCGGCCCCCCGTGGACTCGCTAGAGGATGAGAAGGAGAAGAAGTGGCGCGAGGGCCTGGCCAAGGATTACTACCTGCGCGAGGCCGTAAACGTGCTGGGGGATATGGTCCAACCGAACGTGGCCGCCAAGTAGGAACTTGGCCGCCGGGCGGCCGAGCGGACTCCCTCATTCGCTTCCGCGGCGCTAGGTCGGCTTGATTTCGAAGACCAGATCGCCGGGCGAGACCTCGTCGCCCTTCTGGACAAGCACCCTGGCAACCATCCCCGCGCACGGGGATTTCACCACGTTCATCATCTTCATGGCTTCGGTGGTCAGAAGCTTCTGGCCCTCTTGGATGCGATCTCCGGCGACGGCGGAGATTTCCACCACCTTGCCCGACATGGGCGCCGCGATGTGGCCGGGATTGTCCGGATCGGCCTTGTCCCGACGCTTCACCTTGACGGCCGCCTTGGCATCGGCCACGACGGTGTTGCGGCGGCGGCCGTTCAGCTCCCAAAATATCGAACGGGTTCCGTCAGGTTGCAAATCGCCGATGGCCAGCAGGTTCACGATGAGGGTCTTGCCCTCTTGGATGGTGATGGCCTGCTCCTCGCCGACTTTCACCCCGTAGAAAAAGGTCGGCGTATCCAGCACCGCCACGTCCCCGAAATGATCGCGGAAACGCAGGTAGTCGGTGTACACCTTCGGGTACTGGGCATAGCTGAGGAGATCCTCCTCCTCGAAGTGCCGATTGAACTTCTGCTTCAGCATCGTCCTGGCCGCATCGAAATCGAAATCCTCCAACAACTCGCCTGGGCGGCAAGTGATGGGTTCTTCATCCTTGAGGATCGCCTTTTGGAGCTCGGGCGGGAAGCCGCCGGGAGGCTGGCCCATCATGCCCTTCATCATGCTTACGAAGGAATCCGGGAAGGCCAAATCCTTGGCCCGGCCGATCACCGTATCCGGGGTCAGGTTGTTCTGGACCATGAACAAGGCCATGTCGCCGACGGCCTTGCTGGAAGGCGTAACCTTGATGATGTCGCCGCACATGTCGTTGACCGTGCGGTAGGCATTCTTGACTTCGTCCCACCGTTCGCCAAGGCCCAAGGAAATGGCTTGGGCGCGGAAGTTCGAGTACTGCCCGCCGGGCATCTCATGGCGGTAGACATCCGCCGTGCCGGCCTTGAGTCCGCATTCGAAGGGGGCGTAGGGCTCGCGGGCCACTTCCCAGTAATCGGCCAGCTTTTGCAGGCCAACTTCATCCAGTCCGGTATCGCGCTCGGTCGCTTGCAAGGCGCAGACCAGGGCGTTCAGGGACGGTTGCGAAGTCACTCCCGACATGGAGGACAGGGCCGCGTCCACCACGTCCACTCCGGCCTTGGAGGCTTCCAGCAAGGCGGCTACCTGGTTTCCGCTGGTATCATGGGTATGCAGGTGGATGGGCAAGGACACCGCATTCTTGAGTTCGGTGACCAGGATGCGCGCGGCTTCGGGTTTCAATAGCCCGGCCATGTCCTTGATGGCCAGGATGTGCGTTCCGGCCTTCTCCAATTCCTTCGCGAGCTTCACGTAGTACTGCAAGGTGTACTTGCCGCGCCGGCTGTCGGTGAGATCGCCGCTATAGCAAATGGCCGCTTCGGCGATCTTGCCCGTCTTGAGGACGGCCTCGATGCAAGGCTTAAGGCCTTCGATCCAGTTCAGGCAATCGAAGATGCGGAACACGTCGATGCCGTTGCGGGCGGCTGCGTCGATGAAGCGGTTTACGACGTTATCCGGGTAGTTGGTGTAGCCCACCGCGTTCCCGGAGCGGAACAGCATCTGCAGCAGGGTGCCTGGCATCAGTTTGCGGATGGCCCGTAGGCGCTCCCAAGGATCTTCGTGCAAGAAGCGCAAGGCCACGTCGAAGGTAGCGCCGCCCCACATTTCTTGGGAAAAGAGACCGGCGGCAAGGTGGGCCGATGCATGGGAAATCTTGACCAGATCGTCGCTGCGCATCCGCGTTGCGAGCAGGCTCTGGTGAGCGTCCCGGAAGGTGGTGTCGGTGAGGAGCAATGCCTTTTGCTGCTTAAGCCATTTGGCCAGGCCTTCCGGCCCATGCGCCTTGAAGACGGCGAAGGCGGGGGAGACGGGCGGGGCCGTCTTAGGCACCTTCGGGATGGGGGGCGTTTGCAGGCGCGCCGGTTTCAGTTTCGGGTCGATATCCGGAAAGCCGTTTACGGCGATCTGGGAAAGGTAGTCCAGGAGCTTATTGGCCCGGTCCAGCCGCGGCTTGAAATCGAACAGCTCGGGATGGGTCTCGATGAAGGTGGTGGTGCATTTGCCGGCCAGGAATTCCGGATGCTTCAATACGTTTTCGAGGAAAGGGATATTGGTTTTCACCCCGCGGATACGGAACTCGCGGATGGCGCGCAAGGCCTTGTTGGCGGCCTGATCGAATTGCAGGCCCCAAGCGCATACCTTGATGAGCAGGGAATCGTAATGGGGGGTGATGACGGCGCCATCGAAGCCGGAACCCGCGTCCAGGCGGATGCCCATGCCTTCGCCGGCGCGGAAGGCCGTGATATTGCCATGGTCGGGGGCGAAATTGTTGGTCGGATCCTCGGTGGTCAACCGCAGCTGGATGCAATAACCGCTCTTCTTCACGTCCGCTTGGGACTTGATGCGGATGGAATCATGCCCGAGGGGGTAGCCTTCCGCGATACGGATCTGGGCCTGCACGATGTCCCGGCCGGTGATCACCTCGGTAACGGTGTGCTCGACCTGGATGCGCGGATTGACCTCGATGAAGTAATGCTTACCCGAGCTATCTACCAGGAACTCGACCGTCCCGGCGTTGACGTAATCGACCTCCCGCGCGATCTTGAGCGCGTCCGCGTAAAGCGCTTCCTTCTGCTCCTTGGACAAGGTAAGCGCGGGGGCTATTTCCACCACTTTCTGGTGTCGACGCTGGATCGAGCAATCGCGCTCGAACAGATGCACCATGTTGCCGTGCCTGTCGGCAAGCACCTGGATCTCTATGTGCTTGGGGCTTTCCAGATAGCGTTCGATGAAAACCTTGGGATTCCCGAAGGAGGCCTCGGCCTCGGCGCGGGAGCGGGCGATGGCCGTGACCAGTTCATTCCGGTCCCGCACGATGCTCATGCCGCGGCCGCCGCCGCCCATGGCGGCTTTGATGATCAGGGGGTATCCGAATTCCTTGGCGAAGAGAAGCGCGTCTTGCTCGCTTTCGACCGCATCCTTGGTGCCCGGGACGGTGGGCACGCCCGCCTTCTCCGCAATCAAGCGCGCCGCGGTCTTGTCCCCCATGGCGTCGAGGACTTCCGGAGGAGGCCCGATGAAGGTGATTCCGGCCTTCACACAGGCGCGCGCGAACTCCGCGTTCTCGGAAAGGAAACCGTAGCCGGGGTGGATGGCGTCCACGCCCTTGTCCACGGCGAGTTGCACGATTTCATCGATGGCCAGGTACGCCCCGACGGGGGTCTTTCCCGCGCCGACCAGGTAAGCCTCGTCGGCCTTGTAGCGGTGCAGGTGGAGGCGGTCCTCCCGGGAATAGATGGCCACCGTTTGGATGCCCATCTCGGCGGCCGCGCGGAAGACGCGGATGGCGATCTCCCCGCGGTTCGCCACCATGATTTTACGGATCGGCTTGACCGGGATTTCGCCCATGCGCCTTGCCCCCTTGGATCAGGCCGGAATTACTTGGCCGGCTTGGCGGCTGCGGCCTTGGCCGCGTCCGAGGCCTTGGCGGGCTTGCCCGCGGGAGCGCTTCCGGGGCCGGTCTTATCGGGACCGACGATGCCGAGCAACTCCACCTCGAAGATGAGGGCGGCGTTCGGGCCGATCTGGTGGCCGGCGCCATGCTCGCCATAACCCAATTGCGGCGGGATGAAGAGCTTCCATTTGGAGCCGACCGGCATCATTTCCAGGGCCTCGGTCCAGCCCTTGATCACGTTGGTGACGGGGAACTGCACCGGCTGCCCGCGCTTGTAGGAATTGTCGAACTCGGTTCCATCGACCAAGGTGCCGATGTAGCTCACCGAGACGGTGGAAGTGCTGTCCGGCTTGGGGCCCTTGCCTTCGACTTCGACCTTGTACTGTAAGCCGCTCGGGGTCACTTGGACGCCCGGCTCCTTGGCGTTCTTATCCATGAAGGCTTTCGCAGCTTTCAATCCCGAATCGGCCTTGACCTTCTGCAGGGAATCGTTGCGGGCCATCATGACCTTTTGAAAATCCATCATGGTGGATTGCAGGACGGAGTCCGGAAGGGCGGGTTTGGCGCCGGTCATGGCATCCTGGATGCCGTAGCGCACCTTTTCGAGATCGATATCCTGGCCGCCGAGATTTTGTTGCTTGAAGCTGCGGCCGATGTCCACGCCGATGACGTAGCTCACCTTATCCTTGGTGGTCTTCAATTCGCGCGAACCATGTGTTTCGATTTTGTCGCAAGCCGTAAGCGCAAGCGTGGCCGCTACAACGGAGGCCCATATGCGCATGCTGTTTTCCATATCCAACTCCCTGGAGATTGCTTTTTTTAAGGCGGTCAGAAGCTAGAAAAAAAGGCGGGATTTGGTCGGGCTAGGAATATAATCTATGGTATTCGGCCCTTATCCGCGCATCCAGGAGGCGAGATGGAACACAGCGAAAGATTCCTGCGCATCGTGAACGATGCTAAGACCCGGATCCATGAGATCGGGGTCGCGGAAGTGAAGCGCAAGCAGGACGCCGGCCAGCGCTTCCATCTCGTGGACGTCCGGGAAGAAAGCGAGTGGGCCAAGGGGCGCCTGCCCGGAGCCACGCACCTCGGTAAAGGCATTCTGGAGCGCGACATCGAGAAGGCCATTCCGGATCTGGGCGCCGAGATAATCCTGTATTGTGGCGGGGGATTCCGCTCGGCCTTGGCCGCCGATAACCTTCGGAAAATGGGCTACTCCCGTGTTTTCTCCTTGGATGGCGGCTGGAGGGCCTGGAACGATGCGGGCTTTCCCGTCCAGAATTAACCTGTACGGATTATTATAAGTGGCCAATATTTAAGGGGTAAGGCCAAATGACGTGATGCGGAAGGGGAGGCGGGCCGGGAGATTCCCGTCCTTGCGTCACGAATCCGTAGCATGGCGTTTCCCGGTCCAAGCTAGCTGCGCGTCCACCCGTTTCTCCGCTTTCTAGCGCTAACATTGTTGTAGCCGGTGTTAGCGCCCCGTGGTACGATCGCATTAAGACCTCGGAGCGGGAAACCCGCCTTGTCGCCCGGAAGCATACCGCCCAAGCGGGGTGTTACCGGGCGAAAAGAATGTCCGGCCCTGGGGAGATGGAGGGCGAGGCGATGGACGCGGCGGACGTAACTTTAAGCGCGGGCGCGATGGGCGGGCAGACCGGGTTGTGGATGCTCGCCGTCTTCCTGCTGGGACTGGCGACCATGGCATGGCTTACCGTGAGGGAAGCCAGCCTCTATGAAACCCGGACGGCCATTAAGAATCTGCGTAAGCAGCGTAGGCACAAGTTCCCCGCGCGCGAGGAATTGTCGCCTCTTTCACGCATGAATCTTTTCATCCGCCGGGTAATCCGTGGCGGCGAGATTCTCGAAGTGCTGCAGGAATTCCCGGCGGCGGCGCGCGAAGAGTACGAAGCGCGCTTGCGCCGCGAGATCGATAAGCTGGTCGGCAAGCAGGTCTATCATGGGGGCAAGGAACAATTGAAGCCCCCCACGCGTCCCACTTCCGATTAATTCCGCCGACTCTCTTCCGCAACGATTCCGTAATGTCCAGGCCGCCAGCGAAGGCGGCCTGCATCGTTTCAGGGATTGCCGCGCCCGGTCCTACCGTATCAACGGGGCTGGAACCCGCGAATCACGGCACGGGGAACGCCGCGCCTTCTCCTGACTCCGAACAAACCCCAGAGCGATCCGCCCATGACGGCCCCGGCCAGTTCGCAGCCGTCGCAGGAAGCGGGGCTGTCACCCGGCGAGACTTCCTCGTCTTCGCTTGGGCTCGATTCGGTATCGGAGGGTTTGCTTTGCGGCGCCGCGGGTTTTTCCGCATGCGGCTTCGCCCGGGGAACGTTCTCGCGGGAAGGAGCGGACTCCGCCGGTTTGGGATAGGGCCGTAAATGATGTCGCTTACGCGACGGCTGGGCCAGTTCTTTTCCGGCGCGGTCGCGGGCATGGGCCGGGCCGGAAATGAAAAGGCAGCCGCACGCGGCTACGGTAACCGCCAGGATACGGGCAGAAGGGAACATATATCCGCCTTTCCAAGCTTTGGAAGCTTTCGGGGATAAGCGCGCCGAAAAGGTATAGAAGCAAATGCCGGGCCGCCGATCCGGGCGAATCCGGCCGGAATTTCAGCGATGTGTAAGAATTTCCTTTACGGAGTCGGGAAATTGAACGTGTTTTTGATTTGTCTCCGCCCTGGAGGCCCTATGCGCGTAGGCTTCCGCGGCTGGCTTACTATATTTGGTTCCACCGCGTCCAAAGTGCGACTCTAAATACGTTGCTATCGCTTTTTTGGTTTTCATACAATACGCGCATGCGAGGGAACATGTCTCCGAAGCCTTTCCTGATTGGCCTTATCTTTTTCTCCGCGGTTCATGCCGCGGATGATTCCTTCCGCCTGGTGCGGCAGGACGAGAAGGTGAACATCTACGGGAAAAAGCCCGAGGCCTGCGTCTCCGACGGGGCCAGCGTGATGTTTCTCGTCGAGAACAAGACCAAGGAGCGTCTTGAGCTGAAGTTGGAGCTGCTTAACCTGAAGGTAAAGAACACGCTCACGGTGCGCGTGGAACCGGCGGGCAACACTTCGGTGCTCTCGCTATCCCCGGACCCCGAAGCCTGCACGACCCAGTTGGTCGACATGCAGGTGAGCGCGGTGACGTCTAAGCCGGCTAAAGCCGCCGCCAAACCCGCCGACGCGGCTCCGGTGCTTTAGAGCCCCTGGGCCTCGCTCTTCGCATCCATTCTGTCAGAGTCTCTTCGCGCCCGCGCCCTTAGCTTGATAATTCAATTGGTCTGCTTGGCTTCCAGGGCCGCCCATCGGGCATAGAGGGCTTCGACCTCCGCTTGGCGGGCGGCATGCCTTTCGGTTGCCGCCTTGGAGGCTTCGTAGTTCCCGGAAGCGCTGGCTTCCAGCAGGGCGGCTTCGGCGGCCATCGCTTCGCCTTCCTTGGCCGCGATGGCGGCCTCCATCCCTTCCAACTCCTTTTTCTCGTTGTAGGATAACGTTGAGCGCTTCCTGGCAGGGGCCTCCGCTTCCGGGCGCAGGGGCGCCGTTGCGGCCTCGGCGGTTTCGTTCGCCATGGCTTCCAGGTAATCGCTGTAGTTGCCGGGAATCTGGCGGACCCGGCCGTCCGCGGAGAAAACGAGCATGGATGTCGCCACCTGATCGAGGAAGAACCGATCATGGCCCACGACCAGGGCGCACCCCGGGAAATCCGCCAGGGCCCGTTCCAAAGCCTGCAAGGTGGCGATGTCGAGATCATTGGTCGGCTCGTCGAGGATGAGCAAATTGGCCGGCGCCGAAACCAGCGCCAGGGCGAGCTGGAGCCGGTTCTGCTCCCCGCCGGAAAGCTTGCCCGCCAGGGCGAAATGCATGCGCGCGGGGAAAAGGAAGTTCTCCAGGAAGTTGCGCTTGGCGACGCGCGCGCCCCCGAACTCCACGTACTCGGCATCGCCGCCCAGGGTCTGCCAAACGGTTTTGGACGGATCCAGGGCTTCGCGTTTTTGGTCGAAGTAGGCCGGAACGGTATTCACTCCCAGTTTGATGAGGCCGGAATCGGGCTTAAGATCGCCGAGGACGAGCTTCAGGAAAGTGGTCTTACCGGAGCCGTTGGGCCCGAGGATTCCCACGCGATCCCCGGGAAGCAGGCTCAAGTTCAAATCCCGGAAAAGGGTATGGCCGCCGAAGGATTTGGATATCCCCTGCGCCTCGAGAATCGTTTTCCCCAGGCGGGCGGATCCCTCCAGATCGAGGGACATGGTTTTGTCGGTGGAGAAGCCTTGCGTGTCCCGGGCGGTTTCGAAACGTTGGATGCGGGCTTTAGCCTTGGTCCCGCGGGCTTTGGGGCCCCGGCGGATCCAATCGATCTCCGTCCGCAGGAATCCAAGCCGCTTGGAGTCGGCCTTGGACAGGCTTTCCTCCAGCTCGGCCTTCTTCTCAAGATAGCGCCCGTAATTTCCCGGGAAGGATCGCATCTGCCCCTGCCATAGCTCCAGGATATGATCGACGGCGTTTTCCAGGAAATAACGATCGTGGGTGACCACCACCAAGGTGCCGGGGTAACTTGCGAGTTTCCCTTCCAGCCAGCGGATGGCCGATTCGTCGAGATGGTTGGTGGGCTCATCGAGGAAAAGGAGATCAGGGGTTCCCGCCAAGGCCCGGATGAGCTGGATCTTCTTGATCTGGCCGCCCGAAAGCCGCGGGTTCACGGTCCAGGCCAGGTCCACGTCGAGCTGGCCCGCCAAGGCCTGTACCTGGCCGTATAAATCCCATCCGTGCTCGCGATCAATGGCGGCGGCGAGGTCGGCGAGGATTTCGGCATCCCCGCCGGGAAGCGCCAGGAAATAGCGGGCTAACAGGTTTCCTAAGGGACCATGGGGAGCGAAGATCTCCTCGGCGACCGGGCGGCCCTCGGCCAAGTCGCCCATTTCCGGCCTAGCCTCGGACGGAGGTACGATACGGGCGGCTTGATCAAGATACCGGTAGGCGAGGTTGGTCCGCCGGGTGACCGTGCCGGCGTAGTCGCTTTCCCGGCCGGCGAGGATGCGAAGCAAGGTCGATTTGCCCGAGCCGTTGATGCCGAGCAAGGCGACCTTCTGCCCGCGGTCGATGCCGAAAGAAAGTCCGTCGAAGAGGGTTTTTTCGCCCCAGGCTTTGCGTAGATCCTGGGCGGTGAGGACGTTTTCGGCCATGGGACGGGAGGCTCCGGAAAGGGAGGGGGGAAAGGTAGCAAAGCCGGGAAGGCAGAGAAGCGACGAGGGGACAAGCCGCGTCCCGCGGCTCCCGGACCTATAGCGGCAAGCTGCGGGAGAGGGCCTTCCGCAAGCGGCGCGGGATGGTGGTGGCTTTGAGCAAAGCTTCCGTACGTCCTTGCGCGTCGAGCCTCAAGGCGCGTACGCGGGCAATCAGGGGGTGATTCATAAGCTCCGGTAAGTCGAAGCAAAGGCGCGCTTCGCATCCCGGAAAGAGGAACACCGCGGGGTCTTGGGAAGTGATCCCGAAGTTTCCGCACGGCCCGACGGCCGATAGGGCGAAGGCCGAGGCATGCCCGTACAGGATGGGATGGGGGATGCGCCCGGAGAGGGACGGAACGGCTGCCTGATCGGGAAGGCGGGATGAGGGGTTGGTGAATTCGTCTACGTCCAGCCGCTGGACTCCCACCTTGAGACCGTCGGGAGTAGCCGCGACGGAGCGGACCCTCACCTCGACCATGGGGAATTGGCGTCGATCGAGACGGATGCGAACGGTCAAGATAGAGCCGGTACGGATCGGGATGGGCGAAGGAGCGTCCAGGGTGAATCCGAAGGAGGTCGATGAGAAATCCCATAGCTGCGCAGGATGCCAATCGCCCGCGTCCTGGGCGCGTACGTCCATCGTTACGAGACCAAGTTCCCGGCGCGAAACGCGGGTTATGGCGCGGCTTTCCCGATAGATCGGGAAGATCCGGCCTATCGGGCCCGGCCTTCCGCGTACTGAAGCGGGACCAGGGGGTCGATCGTATTCCCCGCTCAAAACAGGTCCCTACGGTAGCGCTTGCCGAGCTTCGCCTCGAAAGCGCGCGACTCGGCGTAGCGCAGCCGAAAAGCGAGGAAGGGATGCGCCAAAAGCCTCACGAGCAGGCCCGGCCACTCACGCAGACGGGGACGGAAGTACCCTTTGATGGTCCGATCCATCACGACGGATGCATAGGTGGCCGACCAGGCCGAAAGGTTCATGCCCGCGCCGGAACTCGCGCGGCTGCGCGGGGCCCTAAGCAGGTAATGTTCTTTGCCCAAGCAGGATCCGGAAGCCCCCGTGTCCTCGAAACCGACGGAGAGGTATATCGGTTTCAGGTATCGGTCGCACAAGCAGTAGAACCATTCCCTGCCGGATTCGAGGAAGACGCGCGCGATCTGTTCGAATATGGCCTCGCGGACGTCGCCTCCCCGGTAGCCGCGATGCATGCAAAGCCGGTTGATCTCGAACATCGTCCGGCGGGGCGGGATCGGGCCGGGGAAGCGGTTGCCAGGAAAAATGGTCTCCCCTACGAGAACATCGTCTTCGGAGTTGGCGAAACAGATGGCGGCGCTCGCGACGAGGACATCCCCGTGGAACGCGCATAGGATGCGGCTGGAATTGTCCCAGGCGAAGACCATGTCCTCGGGTTTGGCCCCGGCGCGGACTTTGCCTACCCGCGTGTACGCCTCCTTGCGCAATTCCAGGACCTTGGCATAGTCCTCGCGCGTGACGGCGTAGCTGAAATCCAATCGGCCCCGGAAGATCCGCAACGGGAAGCCGACCCGGTACGCTTCCGCCGGAGGGATTCCCGCCGTGAAGACCAGCCATGAGGAAAGGGCGTTCGCGAGGGAATAGGGGAGGTGCAATGGCGCGGTACTAAAGCGCCAAGACGTGCCTTCGGGGAGGCATAGGGTAATCCGGCCGCGGTACAGCGTCGGCCCGGCGGAAGGGACCATGATTCGTGTTTCCAGGACATCCCCAGGCCGCGGAATCCACCCCGGAAAGGCGGACCTGAACTCCAGACTTAAATCCGGACCAGAGCCGCAGCACCAGAGACCCGGTCCCCGCGGGACGCCCCGTCCCAGGAGTCGCGCAGGCAAAGGCGGATCCCAAGCCAGGTTCGGGCGCGTTTGGGATGGGGCGGAAGAGACGGGGCCATCCGCACCCTCTTCTGCAGCGGAGCCAGAACGATCCTGATCCTCGGGGCTCGCATTTGCGCCACCGGCAAGGCTCAATCTCGTATGGGACTGCATCAAAATCGCTCCTTTTGGGCCTTCGGGTTAAAAAAATAGAATTCGCTTCCAGCCCCGGGCGGACGGGGCGCAGCCGTATCAGCCGGCTTCGGCGCCCGCTTCGGTTTCCGGCAGAAAGTCTTCGGTTTCCAGCCCCCCGGACCGCAGGATGGGGGCGGGCGGGAGCTTGGGCCGTTCGCGCTCGCGGAGCAGGACCTGGAGATGCCGGCGGAACGCCTTGGCGGCCCGCTTTTCCAGGATTCGCTTTGATAAGGGTCCGAATAGAAGCTTCGCGCGGATGAGAAAGGACACCGGCCCTGGAATCTTGAGGATCTTGCCATCCAGCAGGTGCCGCACCAGGTCGCCGAAAAGGAAGTTCCATAGGAACAGGTTCATCCCTTTGCCCGAGAGGAAGGCGTCGCGATGCGCGAGGATGAGGTGATGCTCCAGATTGTTGAGGCCCGGATGCCTGTAGCTGGCTCCGAGCTTCACGAATCCGATGCGCTCGTACAAGGGCAGCAGGTCCGATACCGCCGAGGTGAGGAGCCAATAACGATCCGAGAGAAGGAAATGCTTGGCTCCGTGCTGGAAAAGGCCCTGAAGCAAATCGGTGCCGCGGTATTCTTCGTCGATGCACAAGCGCGAGACCTCGATCAAGCTGGTCTTCGGGGGGATAGTGACCGGGTATTTGCTTCCCGGAAAGCCCACCTCGCTATCGAGCGATTCTTCTTCGTGCGCCGGGAAGGCGAAGGTGATTGAGCCTACAAGCTTGTCATGGTGCCAGGCCATGAGGATACGGCTGTGCCCGTCCAAACGGCTGGCCATGTCCTCCGGAAGCGTATCCTTCGGCTTCTTGCCCGTGCCCACGTAGGCTTCGCGCCGCAAATGGAGGACTTCGGCGTAATCCTCCATGGTTTTCACGCTGCGGAAGCGAAGCCGGCCCTTCACCTGGCGGGCCAGAAAGCCGGCCTGCCGCAAGCGTCCCGGGGTCCATTGCCTGGAGAACAGGAGGTAATCGCAGATCCCGTTATGCAGATCCCAGGGTATGTTGACGCAGGCGACGCCGAACCTTACATGGTTGGACTCTGTCGCATACACCCAGGTGACGCGGCCGGACAGGGGCGTATCGCGATGGCGGGCAAGATCGAAATGGATCCCGATCTCCATGCCCTCGAAGAGGAGGATGGACGGATCCTCGCTCAGGAACGAAAGGCCCATGTGGCGGTTGATGTCCGAGACGACCAAAGGGGACCAATGCCCGAAGAGGAACGGATGCTTCACCCGGGCCTTGAGCGAAAGGGTGGGGGACAAGGGCAATCGAAAGGCTTCGCGCCGTTCCGCATCCACGACCTGGGGGAAATTGACATCCAGTCGCCTGAGCCCGATGCGGGTCCCTTCTTTGATCGGGATTAGGTTCTTCACTTGGCACCAGGTTTCGAATTCACGATCCGGCGAGAGGCGGATGCGGATCTCGACCTCATCGCCCGGGCGGATGCCGAGCGGGGCGGGGGATTCCGGTCCGGTAGCGGCGGGATCCATAGGGCCGGCATCCGGGGGTATGCCAGGCATGTCGGCCGGAGTCGCGGCGTCTTCCATCCCCGCCGGCGCGGGCCAAGAGGCGGCCGGGGCCTCGTGGATCACGCCGAAGGAGATGGACGTGAAGTCCCAGAGCTTGACCGGAAGCCAGCGGCCTCCGGGAGCGCGTAAGGAGACGATAACGAATCCCAGCTCACGGTGCGAAATGCGGTCCTGCAAGCGGTTCTCGGAGGGCCCGGAATACTTGTAGAGTCCGGTCGCGAGTTTGCCGTGATCGATGTCCGGCGCGGCGCTCCAATCGACCGGCGTCGCCGGATCCGATCCTTGCGAGCTTCGCGCCAAGGCTTTCCGGGCCGAACGTTTCATAGCCGGGTCACCGCCTTGGGTGATGCCGCGGGCCGCCAATCCTCCGCCTCTTCCAGGATGCCTTGGAACATGCCCGCATGCAAGCGGCACGTCCCCCTCAAGCCGTAGAGCACGGCTTCCAGATCCTTCTCGTTCTTGACGAAGCCTTCCAGGTATTCCCGGTTCCATTTCAGATGGACGGGATCCGCTTCGGCATGCTCCCGGAGGAAGGTCGTGGCTTCCAACGGGACTCCGATGCGGAGCAGGGATTCGATCACTTCGGGACCGAAATGGACGGGCAGGGCCTCGAGGTGGTACAGATAACCCAGGTACGACAAGGGATTGCGGTGCTGGATCTGGAAAGTAATGAAAGCGGCCATAGCCTCGGTGGTGGGCAAGGGAAGCGATCGGCGGACATCTTCCGTGTTGCCGCCCAATTTTCCGAAGTCCTCCAGCGCAAGCGCGTCATGCCCGATTTCCATGGCGGTATGCTTCAGGAATTTCGCTTCCAGATCCGGCCGGTCCGAATCGAGATGGGCGATGAACAGCGCCATGTTCCTGGGGTTGCAGGCGGCGTTGAAATAGGTTTCCCGGAGAAAGCCCATATAATAACGGATCTCCAGCCGATCCGAAGCGAGCCGCCGGAAATATTCTCCTTGCGTCATCCGTTCGAATTCCTTTTGCCACTGCGAATCCAATTGCGATGCAACGTCCATTTTTAACCTTCCGCCGCGGTAGCGGCCTTCCTGATAGCCTTATCGTTCTTCGCGTCCATGAGCCATTCCGCCAGCGGGCCAAGCGCCAGCCGCAACCGCAGCGCCCATCTCTCGGCCCGTGTCAAGCGGACCAGTCCTTTGCCGGCCAATTCCCGCATGAGGTCGCCGTAAAGGATGTTCCAACGCAGGAGGCCGATGCCCCGGGCGTGGGTCACCGTCTCTTTCGGAACCCGGATGAGATGGTGGGGCCGGCCCAGGAAATCGCCCACGTACCCGGGAGCCTTGAATCCGATGTCCAGATACATGGGCAAGAGGGTATCGTCGGAAAGATTCATGATATAGTCGCGATCGGAAAGCACGAAGATGCGCGCGATCTGCTCGAAGACTGCGTGCAAGAGGTCGCCTCTCCGGTAATCCTTGTGGGTGCAGAGGCTATTGACCTCCATTACGCGGGTGCGGGGCGGAGGATTTCCCGGGAAACGATGGCCCGGGAAAGCGGTTTCCGAGCGCATCACCTCGGTTTCCGAGGCCGGGAAGGTCAAGGCCGCGCTGGCCACCAGGGTTCCTTTGTAATAGAAGCAAAGGATGCGGCTGCGCTTGTCCCAAGCGAGGGACATTTCTTCGGGCGAGGTCCGGGCCTCGCGTTTGCCGACGTCAACGTAGGCGTTGCGTCGCAGAGCCAGGACCTGGGCGTAATCATCCATGGTTTCCACGAAGCGGAACTCGATCCGATTGCGGAAGATGCGGATCGGAAGCCCCATACGCCGCAGGGATTCCGGGGAGAATTGGTATTCGTACGCGAGGGCCTCGGCGAGATCGTTCGCCAGGCCCGCGCCCAGCCTCTCCGCGCGCACCCGCACTTTGATCCGCGCGCCGGGCGCCAATTCCAGGGATTCGATCCGCCCTTCCATCGCGCACTCGCCCGTAGTCGGGATCAGCAGATGCAACTTCAACCGCTGCCCGCGGAACAGCGGCTGGGCGGGATCCTCGGCGAGGAAATCGAAACGCAGGCCGGGACGCAGGCCGCATAAGCGCAGTTGCGAACGCTCCCCGAAGAAAAGGGGATTCTCCGCTTCGGCGATCAATTCCGCCTCTTTGGGAATGCGCAACAATTCTCCGTGGGGCGTAGACGACCACGCATCGGGTCCCACCCGCCGATCGAGGTCCCGGCGGGACAACCCGATGCGGCTTTTGCCCTTGTGCATGGATATGTTCGCCACGCGGCATTCCGCTTCCAGCCGGTTGCCATCGGCTTCCAGGCGAATGCGCACTCGGTCGCCTACGTTTACCCCGCCCTTCACGGTCTCGGGCCCTTGCAAGACGGCGAAACCGTGAGGGGAAAAGTCCCAGAGCGTCACCCGGCTTTCCCGGCCGTCGGGCGATACGAGCCAGGAGGGAATCCGCTCCAGCTCGCGTTCGCTAACGCGGTTGGAAACGCGTCCGTTGGCCCCTACGCTGGGGCGCCAGGCTTCGGCCGGCAGGGCTTGCAATTCCAGTGGCTTCATGGGCGCGAGATTCCGGATCGTCGTGCGCGTTCTCATGCTCCGCGTCACGATCCGCTTCAGGTTTTTCAGGGCCGCTCAGATATTAGGGGCCGGTCCGCGCCGCCGGCAAGGTTTCCCGTAATCGCGTTTGGGAATTAGCGGAATTGGGGATTAACTAGATTTGCACGCCATGCATCGCGCCGCAACGCAACCGCGTCCTCCGGAAAAGGTGTATTCGAACCGCCTTATGTTCGGCTACCTGAAAATCATGGACGATCGGGCCGGAAAGACGGCTACGAACGATGCCCTGGCCCGGTACGGCCTGGATCGCCTCAAGCTGATGGATCCTTCCGGCTTCGTGACCTTCGATGAGAACGATCGTCTCGTGCGGGCCGCTCGCGAGGTAACGAAGGAGGAAGACGTCGGTTATCTCGTCGGCCGGAATCTGCCGAATAGCGTAGGCAATGCCCAGGCGTTCATCCTGGGTATCACCTCTCCCGGCTTCCTCATGCGTAGCTTCGGAACCATCGAGTCCAAGCTGGCCCCCCGAACCATCGCGAAGTTGAAGCAGGTCGGCCCCAACGCTTTCCAATCGGACATCACCCACAAGGACGGATTCAAGGAAGCGCCGTACGTCTGCCGCAATCGCATCGGCTCCTACGAGTCCATGCCCTTGTTCTTCGGCCTTCCGCATGCCAGGGTCGAGCACCCGGAATGCGCTTTCAAAGGCGCTGATCATTGCGTTTACATCGTCCGTTTCCCCGCCTTCGGGACCGGCTGGTTGAACCGCGCTTTCTTCATCCTGGTCGCCGTGGCCGCGGCCCTAGGAGTTGCGTTCCTCCTGCATCGGGATCGCTTCGCCATCGCCGCATCCGCGCTCATTTCCTTGAACCTCGGGTGGGCTTGCTTGGCTTTGCACAAGAGCCGCAACGCGAAACGGGCCGTGGACTGGTCGCGCCAGACCAACGAAGGCCTGGAGCGCCAGAACAAGATCCTCGAGGCCACCAACGAGCAGATCCATTCCCTGCAGGAATTGACCTCCATCCGGAACGCCGGCATGAGCGTGCAAGACATCTGCGATCGCGTGGTCCGGACCCTGGTCGACAATTTCCACTTCGGCTCCAGCCAGATTTGGCTTCTGGATGAACCGCGTAAATACCTCTCCTGCCACAACGCCGTCGGCTATTCGCCCGAGCTTTTCGCCTTCATACAGAATACCCGGTTCAAGATTAGCCAGGACTGGGACAACCCGTATGGATTGCTGATCCAGACCTTGGATCAGGGAAAGACCCTGCTGGTAAACGAACCGGAAGAGGTCTACGCCAAGGTTACCCCCCGGACCCGCGAGTTCCTCATGGCCCTCGGGATTTCCTCTTTCATCATCACGCCCCTCATTCACGAGGGGAAATCCTTCGGGATCCTGGCGGCGGAATACCACCACGGGGAGAAGTTCCGGAACCAGGATCGGCTGCTTTTCCAGTCCATCGCGAATTCCATCGCCGGCACCTTGGTGGCCGCCGAACTATACGAGGCGATGGAGCGGAAGGTCGAGCAACGGACGCGCGAATTGGCCGCGGCCAACGAGCAGTTGCTGGCCGCCAAGGAGATGGCGATCCAAAGCGAGAAGCTATCCTCCTTGGGCCAAATGGCCGCCGGCGTGGCCCATGAGATCAACAATCCCCTCAATTTCTTGGTCAATATCATCCCGGACGTAAAACGGGACATGGAAGGCCTGGAAGCGATCCGGACGCTGGCGCTCACGACCGGACCGGGCGAGGAATTCGCGAAAAAGGCCCGGGAGATCGAGGAGTCGTACGATCTGGAATCCCATTTGTCCGAGAAGGACTTCGTCTTCGAGAAAATCCGGAAGGCCCTGGATAAAAGCACCCGCATCGCCAATAGCCTGAAGGTTTTCTCCCGCACCAGCGCCAAGGAAAAGGTGGTCCGGGAGACTTGGGCGGACATGGTGCGGGAAGTCATCGAGCTGATCCCGGCGAAGGTTAAGGGGGATACGCGCATCCAGGTGGACATCCCCGCGGCCATGAATTGGCTTGTGAACAAGAACGAGATCGAGCAGGCCATCCTGGTTCTCATCAACAACGCCATCGACGCTTTGGCCCAGAAGGGAAACCTGGAGGTTACGGGCCGGGAGGCACCCGAGGAGCAGGTGCTTGAATTCAAGGACGACGGTCCCGGAATCCCCGATGCCATCCTCAAGAAAATCTTCGACCCGTTTTTCACCACCAAGCCGCCCGGCAAGGGAACGGGGCTCGGCCTCACCATCGCCGCCGAAATCGTGAAAAAGTACGGCGGCAACCTGAGCGTCCAGTCGACGCCGGGGAAGGGCGCCACTTTCCGCATGCGCTTCAGGAAATAGACTAAGAGCTCCATCAAGTTAGAGGCTCTATGCGCTTTCCCAAATTCCCAATTGCCATCGGGCCATCCGGTCCATAGATAGGATTTAAGGGGTATTTGCTGGCCCGGGAACAAGGGTCCCGCCCCAGGCACCCCTTTCCCGGAAACTCCTGGCGGATGCTTGGCTACTAATCCCGGCGAGCCGGCTAGGTTGCCGGGCAGGAGAATCATGCCGAGTACACCAACCCGTTTCCGTTCCGCTGCCGCCCTTTTCCTGGGCGCCCTTTGCTTAGGCGGCCTATCCACGGCCCACGCCGCTCTCAGCCCGTGCAAATTCAATTTCGGCGCAGGCTGGAACGGCCTCAACGCCAACTACCCGGCCGCCGCCGATTACATCACCATCTGGGCCGGGGCCGACGAGGACTGGAACACCTACTGGATCGGGGATATGGTGAAATCGACCCGCCCCGGCGGCAAGGCTGCGGGGAAGACCCCGGTCTTCTACAGCTATTTCATCGCCTATACGGCCCGCCACGATGCCGGCCTGCAGGATTGCAACGTCGGGACCCCGGACCTTTGCCATAAGGGGGCGAATTTCATCCGCCAACAGAAGAGCCGCATCCTTTCGCAGATCACGAAGTACGCTTCAGAGGCGGCCAAGATCGTGGGTTCCGATCCCATCGTTTGGCTGATGGAGCCGGACTACTACCAATACGCGCAACCGGGTTCCGCGCAGGAAGGCGGCCCCTTGACCTTCGCCGAAGCGGGGTCTTTCATGAAGGAAATGGTCGCGACCGTGCGGCAAAGCCTTCCCGGCGCGGTCTTCTCCCTGGACATCTCGCCCTGGATCAACGATGCGGCGGGGTGGTACGGCGCCTTCAACATGGGCGACTTCACCTACATCAATACCTCCGGCGGCGCGACCGATGCGAACAGCTCCAAGATCCGTAATGCGAATCCCATGACCTGGAAGAGCGTGCACGATCTGACGCATAAACCCATCATCGCCGATGACGGGTACGGAGTACAGGGCACCCCGACCTTCCACGATGATACCTGGGACGACGTGAACAATCTGAAGGCGCGCATCGCCGATGGCGTGGTCGCCATCAGCCAAGCCAATCCCAAGGCGGATTGGAATTCCACCCTCACCTCGGTGCAGGGGCAATTGCCGAAACCGGAATGCACGACGGCTATCGGCCTCGTCCAGCCGATGGCGCCCAGATCCTTCGGAATCCTCCGCTGGGACGCCCTGGGCCGCCCGCAGTCCCTTTCGCGCAAGCTCCCGACCCTGATCCTTTCCCGTTAGGCCGCTTTTCTTACCTTTCGGGGGAGGGGGAAGCAGCATGATCAGGAAGCAACTCTTCGGGATAACCGTTTTCATCGCGGCCGCATGGGGTTCCGGGGCCCGGGCGCAAGCCGTCGCCTGCTCCGATTCCTTCTCCGTGGCCGACGTCGGGGAGGGGAAGACCTGGCGCTTCGTCGCCTTCGACAAGTCCACCTTTGGAACCGCCTCCGTCGCCGACGGCAAGCTGACCTTGGCCGGCCGCGGGGCCGACATCTACGGCGCGAAGAACGAATTCGTTACGGCCTATCGCAGCGATATCACGGGAGACTTCGACGTCTCGGTGAAATTGGTGAGCCAGGACAGCACCTTCGAATGGGCGCAGGCCGGAATCGTGGCGGCCACGGACCTGAACGATTTGACCAAAGGCGGCTACGTGGCCGTGGACATCAGCCCCGGGCACGGCTACACCATCTTCTACGACAAGACCGCTCCGGCCGGGCAGTTGGACGGCAACTCGGGCGCGGGCAAGACGGCCTATCCCGCTTGGCTGCGCTTGGCGAAGAAGGGAATGCAATACACGGCATATTACAAGACCCAGGAAACCGGAGCCTGGACGGCGCTTCCGACCCCGCCGCAAAGCCTGAACACTCAGGCTAACGCCCAGATCGGGTTGTTCACCGTGAGCCACAATGCGACCCAAACGGGCAAGGCCGTTTTCGATGACTTCACCTGCCTCGAGGGAACCACGGTCATCGGCTCCAAGGCCAGGAGAGGGTTCGCTTATAAAATTTCCGGCCTCATCCCGTCTACGCTAACGGATGCCTTAGGGAAGGCGCAGCGGGATCCCGCGCAGGCGGAAAGCCCCGTGCTTATTTTCCAGAGGTAACGCTAGATTCCCCCGGTTCGGGTTCGGAACCCCCCTGGTAACGGCGGGTAAGAAAAATGTATGAAAACGGATTGCGGGAATAAGCTTAACTTGGAAGCGTTGTAAAACCCGCCCGTCGTGCCCGGCCGTCCTAGGGCGAAAGCGATAGCGGTAAGCAGAGATAAGTTCAAGGAAGAGGAGGAGGGACCTTTCCCAGGGTCCCGAGTGCGAATGCTTTTCATTCTCCTGGCCGCGGTCATCCCCCTAAGCATTTTGGAGTTCGTCCTTCGGGCCGAGGCTCTGCCCGAGCCGATTTGGCTCGGAGATGCCTTGGCCTTCGCGCTGTTGACTCTGGCCACGTTCTTCTTCCTGGGCGCGTGGGTACAGCGCAAGCGGAAAACCGCTTCCCGCGTTCCCGCTACCGGTCAGGATTGGGAAGCAACCCTGCCTTGCCTGGTCCACGAAATCCGGAACTATTCCTCGGTTATCAAAGGCAACGCGCTGTTGCTTCGTTCCCGTATGGACGGCCCGGAAATCCTGGGGCCGCTCGGACGCCTTGAGCGGACAACGGATAAGATCGCGGTTCTGGCACAGGAGATCCTGGACGCCGTTTCTCCCACGGAACTGGGCGACCGGGAATCCCTTTGCCTACGAGCCGTTCTCGAGCATTGCATTGCGGAGCATTTCCATGAAGCTCGCGACTCCTTCCGCATCGAAACCACGGGCACCCTGCCGGCCGTCGCGGGAGACCCGAGGAAGTTGGAGCGGGTTTTCCTGAACCTGTTCCGGAATGCGCGTGAGGCGGAAGCTAAAACCGTTCGCATCCGCATCCGGTCCGCATTCGGACGCGTTCGCCTCTGGGTGGAGGATGATGGCCATGGATGCCGCCCGGAGGCCCTGGCCCGGTTCTTCCAACCCCTTTACTCCACGAAGAAGACGCAAGGCGGAACCGGCCTCGGCCTTTATATGGTCAAGGCAATCCTGGAAGCGCATGGGGGCAGGATTAACGCGCTCTCCAAAAACGGAAGGACACGGCATGGGACCGGCATGGTCTTCCGCCTGGAGTTCCCGATCGCCGCGGGATCGAAGGCGAAAACGCGTATGCCCGGTGACTTTGGTAATAAATCCGTTCCCCTGGAGGAGGCGGTAGGTTAGCAAGACGGGTTTTGCATTCTTCCGCTTCAACGGATAGGTTTCCAAGCCCATCCGTATTTGGCATTTCCCCCTAGGAAAATTTTTACAAAAACCCAAAACAACGGAATTTTCGGAAAGGCATTGATTTGACATCCGATTAGATTTTAGGGAATAAACGCTTTCCGGTCGGTGACTGAGGAACGGAAAGGGCCGGTTCATTTCTGAATGCCGATCATAGCCGCTGATCCGACCATGCGCCCGGGGTCCCGGTACTTCCATCCGACGGACCCTTATCTCACTCCCCACGACTTCACTAAGTCGATTTACCTCAACTTATTGGCTCATTTTCCCGTCGAGGAGGTGGTCGCGTTTTGGCGAACGCTTCCCATGCGTTGGGAAGGCCGCGAACTGTCCACCTACGCGCTCTTGTCGCTTTTGTGGCGGGACAAGGCCAAAGTCCCCATGGTCTGGGACTACGGAGTCGGTGAAGCGCTGGACGTGTTCCTGAGCGAGCGTGGACATTCCATCCTGGAGTTCTACAGGAAAATCCTCTATCGCAATAATCATGGGACCTATCTGCAAGGCAAGGTCCTGCTCAAATGGTTTTATCCGGTCATGAAGGCGGCCTTCAACGTGGATGCGCGGGACATGATGCTGCGGTTGATCCCCCATTTCACCGAGAACCTGCTTCCGAACCATGTCCATCGCCGCGTAAGGCGCGAGATCAAAGACGGTTGGACCGAATCGGTGTTCGTCTATCTCACGGATAAGGATAACGAGGAAATCATCTACTTCGACAGTGAGGTCCATGCCGGCGAGCAATTCCGGATGAGTCCCGTCATTTTCGGAATGCCCCCCTTCGAGGAAGTGGGCATCCTCAGCGACTCCAGGCCTTTGCATGTGGTGGTCTGGAAACATGCCGTCGAGGAGAGCAACGACGTGGCCTACGTCAACGGCCGCCGCGTGGGCCGTCGCATCGATTTCGAAGAGTTCCTGCGGATACATGACCTCGATCTTTCCGCCTACAAGGTGCCCGGTAAGCGTTGCGTTCTGATGGAAGAGGATTACGTATGCCCGCAACGCAAGCGCGTGGTGCTGCGCGCGGGCTGCGCCTATGATGCCCCGGCCTATCTGCAAACCATCCGGCACAAGATCCGGGTGGAACGCGATCTAGGGGTGTTGGGCCACATCGTGGACGATATCGAGGATGAGGAAGGGCCGCTCGCGCGCGCGGTGAAAGGCCGGCATGAGTCCGCCTTGGGATTGGCGCGGGAGAAGATCCGGCTGACCTGGCATGTGGAGGACGAAACCCTTGCCTGCAACGGCGAAACCCTGGTGAAGGGCGTGCCTGCCAAGATACTGAAGTACATGGTGCAAGCCTACCTGTCCGAGGGCCGGGTCACTTTCGAATATCGGGAATTCAAACGCGATTTCGATATCTCGCTCGGGCAGAAGAATTCGAATTTCGAAGTGCGCTTCTACCGCCTCATCGAACGGCTCCAGGAGAAATGCCCGTCCCTGGCCATCACCAAGGCGGGGCGAGGGCGGTTCGAATTGCATGTCCGCTGCGAACTCAGCCTTGAGGGTTGATTCCGATCATGGGCCAAACGAAAAAATTAGACTCACTCCTCATCCGCCATGATTACAAGAAGGCCTGCTACCGGGCCTTGCTCTCCGAGTTCGAACCCAGGGAAATCGCGGAATACTTCGAAAAGGTGCCCTTGGTCATCGAAGGCCGGACCATCAAGGGCCCGGAACTGTACAAACTGCTTTGGTCCGAGAAGGGCAAGATCACCACCGGATGGGACTATCGCAGCGACAATTATCTTGAACGATTCCTACTCGAAAGGGACCGTGTTCCCAATAAGGTGATGGCGAAAATGCTTTGGCTCAACAACCAGAGCACGCATATCCCGGGCAAGGTCCTCATGACCTGGTTCTATCCCAAGCTGGAATCCCTTTTCGATAGCATCGACACCCGGGACATGGTATTCAGCCTGATCGCGATCTTCACCGAAAGCTGGCTGCCGGGAACGGTGCACCGCCGGGTGAAGCGATGGGAAGACGGGGAGTGGATCAAGTCCACCCTGGTTTTCATCCCGGATACGGGCTTCGAGGATATCCTGGACTGGGATTACGAATTCATCGGCGGGCCGCAGGTCCTGAACGCCCCGGTCATGTTCGGTCTGCCATTGTTCGAAGCATTCGGAATGATCGCCGATAGCCGTAATCCTGAATCGGTTCTGTGGGAAAGGGATGCCGATCCGCGCTTGGGGGGTGGGGACTTTACGATTCGCGGACAAGTTTACGGCCGGCAGACCTCGTTCCATACCTTCTGCGATCGGCGCGAAATCGATTTGTCCAAGTACGCTCCGCCCGATTTCCCGGTAGTCGTAATGGATCGGGATTATGTTTGCCCGATCCGGAAGCGAACCGTTCTATACGCCGGTGCTGCCTACGGTGCTCCTTTGTACCTGGCCTGGGTCTCCCATCGCAAACTCAAAATCGAGCGCAAAGGCGGCTTGTTCGACCTTTTGATCAAGGACATCGAGCGCGAGGAATCCGTACAGAAAGACGCTTTGGAATCGCGCCACCAGGCTATGCTGGCCTTCGCGGCGGGTAAGGCGTCCTTCGTCTACCACCCCGCCGACGAAAGCATCACCCTCAACGGGGAGCATTTCACCAAGAACGTTCCGGCGAAGATCCTGAAGTACCTCTTGGAGGCCCATCAAAAGGATGGGAAGGCCGAGTTCGAGTACCGGGAATTGAAGCGGCAGTTCGAGATTTCCCTCGGGCAGAAGAACGCCAATTTCGAAGTGCGCTTCACCCGTCTCGCGGAGAAGCTGAAATCGGAATGTCCCACGGTGGCAGTGGAGAAGACCGGGCGCGGCAAGTTCGCGTTGATCGTGAACGGCGTGCTCGAATACGCAGAGGCCTGAACGCAGATGGGGTCTCTCGGTAACACCAATCGTACCCTCATTCGCCATGATTTCAAGCGCGCCCTGTACCGCGCGCTTTTGTCCGAGTTTCCTCCGGAGATCGTGCGGGAATATTTCGCGCTCGTTCCGTTGGAAATCGGCGGGAGAAGGATACCGGAACCGGAGTTGTTCGAACTGCTTTGGAAGCCCAAGGCAAAGATCCCGATTTACTGGGACATCGCGACCGATAACGAATTCGAGCCATTCGCGATCCGCATGGGCAAAGACTTCTCCCACCTCATGGGCAAGGTTCTTTGGCTTAATAATAACGCGACCGTCATGCCGGGGAAAGTGCTGCTGAGTTGGTTCTATCCTAAGCTGGAATCCTTGGCCGACAGGCTCGATTCCCGGGATATCTGTTTCGCGTTACTGACCTTGCATAACGAGAATTGGATTCCCGGACTTTACCATCGACGGGTTAAAAAATGGATGGAAGGGGAGTGGGTCCATTCGGTGGTGGTATTCATCTTGGACCGCGGCCATATGGAATACGTGGACTGGGATATGGAGGCGATCGGTGGGCCGCAGGTCATGGCTTTGCCCTGCGCCTTGGGGATGCCGCCCTTGGAGAAATTCGGAATGCTCGCCGATACCCGCCTCCCCGATCGCATCATCTGGCGCCCGGAAGATCGGCCCGCTTGGAACGGGTCAAGCCTGGATATCC
>JAEKLQ010000042.1 GCA_019509785.1 Fibrobacterota bacterium
ACGTCCCGGATACGGCTTTCCGCATCCTGCGTGTTGTAAATCTGGTTGCCCAGATTGCTGATGGCGAACTCCAGGCGGTTCACGTAGGCGCCCATGTCCGAACGCATGGTATTCACCGACTTGATGGCCGTGTCGATGAGCGACAAAGTGGCCAACGCCCCCGAAGCCGTCGATACCGACGTGGTGGTGGCGTTCATGCCCAAGGCGCCCAAGGTCATGGCGCTCACCGTGATCGACATGCGGTCGGTGGTCGCGCTCGAGCCCGCGCCGATATGCAATACCGAAGCCTGCCCGCCGGTGGCGCCGAAGGAGCCCGCGGCCCCGTCCAGCAAGGTCATGCCGTTATAAGCCGCCGAATTCGAGATTCGGCTGATTTCGCTCATCAGCTGTCCGAATTCCTTATCGGTATAAGAACGTTCGGTGGTGGTCATGGTGTCGGTGGAGCTCTGGATGGAGAGCTCGCGCATGCGCTGGAGGATATTGTTGATTTCCCCCGCCGAACCTTCGGCGATTTGCACCAGGGCGATACCGTCTTCGGCATTACTCTTGGCGCGGCCCATGCCGCGGATCTTGCTGCGCATCGACTCGGAAACCGAGAGGCCGGCGGCATCGTCCGAGGCGCGGTTGATCCGCATACCGGTCGAAAGTTTCTCAAGGGACTTGGCGAGGGAGTTCTGCTGGGTTTCCAGCGCCCCCTGGCCGATCATCGACGAAATATTATGATTAATACGCAAGAGGAAACCTCCGTGTTGAACCCTACCCGCTCAGGCATCCCTGCCCGGTATTTCTATGTGGCTTCGCCCACTAGGTTTATCGGCAAGGATCGGCAGGGACTTTAATTTTTCCCCGATTTTTTTTCGCGGCCCGTTTTAGCCCGTTGATACCGGCCTAAAGGACAGCGACATGGAAGATTAGGGGGAAACGGAAAAGGCCGCGTCCTGGGACGCGGCCTTCTCACCCGACGGGAGGTGCGGGATTTGGTTACCCTTTGAGCAGGCTGAGCACGCCTTGCGGGACCTGATTGGCCTGCGCCAACATCGAAGTCGCGCTCTGGCTGAGGATTTGCGCGCGGGTGAACTCCGTGGTCTCCTGCGCGAAGTCCACGTCGCGTATGCGGCTCTCGGCGTCCTGCGTGTTATAGACCTGGTTGGACAAGTTGCTGATGGCGAACTCCAGGCGGTTCACGTACGCGCCCATATCGGAACGCATGGTATTCACCGACCGGATGGCGACAT
The DNA here is from genome assembly GCA_019509785.1 of Fibrobacterota bacterium. Classification (NCBI taxonomy): domain Bacteria; kingdom Pseudomonadati; phylum Fibrobacterota; species Fibrobacterota bacterium. The sequence goes on from JAEKLQ010000042.1 coordinate 1,236, forward strand.
CGATAAGCGACAGCGAGGATAAGGCGCCCGCCGAGGTGGAAACCGAGGTCGTCGTGGGGCTCATGCCCAGGGCTCCCAGGGTCATGGCACTGATGGTGATGCTGATGCGGTCGATGGCATTGCTGGATCCCGCGCCGATATGCAGCACCGAAGCCTGGCCTCCCGAGACGCCGAAGGATCCCGCGTCACCGTCAAGCAGGGTCATTCCATTATAGGAAGCCGAGCTCGAAATACGGGTGATTTCGTTCATCAACTGGCCGAACTCCTTATCCGTATAAGAACGTTCGGTGGTGGTCATGGTGTCGGTGGAGCTCTGGATGGAGAGCTCGCGCATGCGCTGGAGGATGTTGTTGATTTCCCCCGTGGCGCCTTCCGCGATTTGCAAGAGCGCGATGCCGTCTTCGGCGTTGCTCTTGGCGCGGCCCATGCCGCGGATCTTGCTACGGAGCGACTCGGAGACCGAGAGGCCGGCGGCGTCGTCCGAAGCGCGGTTGATCCGCATGCCGGTCGACAGTTTTTCCAGGGACTTGCTCAAGGAGTTCTGCTGGGTTTCCAGAGCACCCTGGCCGATCATCGAAGAGATATTATGATTAATGCGCATGAGACGAACCTCCGTGTTTTCATTTCGCTCAGCTGCTTCCTTGCAGCTTCGCGGCTCCGCGTTTTTGCGGCCCCGCTTTTCGCGGGCCCCGGGACTCCCTCCCGGCTTGCATCTCTTTCTTCGGATAATTTTTCCCCGGAGTTGAGGACTTTTTTCCGCATAAGTCCAACCCCCGCGGCAACTTAACGCAAGACCTAAAGCGGATTGAAAGCCTTTTCGCGAAATAATTTCCCGGAAACCGCGAAATCGCCTCCGTAACGCTCGGGTTACGTGGCGGGAATTGGAGCGGAAGTTGAAGGGGTTTGTCGGAAAGAAAATCGGTAGTCCCCTTAGCGCGCTGCCTGACAGCTCGCTAAGGGCCGCGGGAATTCCCGCGGACGGTTAGTAAAACCGGACGCGCAACAGTCCCGCGCCCAATTGACGGGGGAATTCCAGCTTCAAATCGCCGGAAACGCCCTGGCGGGCGTAACTCCAGACCTTGCGTCCCGACAGATCGTAGGCGTCCAGGCCTGCGGCGTCGGCGGGCAAATCGATGGGCTGTAAGCCGGAAACCAGGGTGCTGGCCACGGTCCCTTGCGGGCGCGCGGATCTGGCTAAGGACGTCACCGGCGCGCAGGCGTCGTTGATGGTGCCGGTATAATCGATGCGGGCGAGAGCGGCGTTGTTATCCCCGTAACCGCTCTGGCTGTACTGCAGCACGTACAAGGAACCGTCCTTGGGTCCGTACAGCGCGGCGATATCGCTGTTCTTGCCCACGACGGCGAGGTCGTAAAACTTGTTCAGTTTCCCGTCCGCGGTGAAGTCGATGAACTTATGCACGCCGCGGGACCAATCCCAGATGAACATGCGGCCGTCGTATTGGGGCGGGAACTTGGTGGTAGAGACCAAGGTCTTGTCGTACCGGTACATGGGGCCGCCCATGGCGGTCTCGGCGCCCTGTCCCATCTGCGGCCAGTCGGTGGAATTACTGATCGAATACCAGATGAACGGGGCCCGTGACGGCGGCAGCTTATTGACGCCGGTATTGTTGGGTGAATTGTTCACCGGCTTGGAGCAGTCGTATTTGTCCCCGATCGTGCCCGGATCCGAGGTACTCGTGTAGGTCACGGCATTGTACGCGAATTGGTTGCCGTTGCAATAGGGCCAACCGTAATAGCCGGGATCCATGGCGATATTGAATTCGTCATGCCCGGAGCGGCCGCGATTGGCCACGCTCTGATCGGCATCCGGGCCGACCTCGCCCCAGATCAGCCAACCGGTCTGATCATCCACCGTGAAGCGGTAGGGATTGCGCATGCCCATGGCGTAGATTTCGGGCTTTACCTTGGTCAATTCATCCGCGGTCCAGAACGTGGACATCGCGTCCTTGAAGTTGCCTTTCGGGATGGTATACCACGAGCCGTTGGTAAGGGTCGCTTCCGGATGGATGCGGCTGATCTTTCCGCGCAGATCGTTGGTGTTGGCCGCCGACTTCTGGGCGTCGGAACCGGGATCGGGCGTATAGACGGGAGCGAAGCCGGCGTTGTGGGTATCATGCGGATTGGAGTCGTCGCCGGAACTGAGCCACAGATTCCCTTTCTTATCGAACCACATGCCGCCGCCGTCATGGTAAATCCCGTTCTTCCAACGCGGAATGCGCAAGATCTCGGTCTTGGTGGAGGCGTCCATCAAGTCCCCGTTCACCTTATAGCGCCAAAGCACCTGGGCGCGATTGGTAGTCGAGGGATCGTTGGCCAGCACGTAGAGGAAGCCGCTGGTAGCGAAATCGGGCGGGATCGCCACGCCCAAAAGACCGTTCTCATTATCGAAGTTGACGGGAACGTTTCCAGCCTTTACGGGCGTGGCCTGCCCGGGCTTGTAAACCTGGATATTGCCGCTGACCATTTCACCGATGAAGATACGGCCGTCGGGTGCGGCTGCCATGTGGACGGGATGGTCCAAGGTGGACGAAGCGAGCACGACCGTCCGCTTGAAATCGGAGGCCGCGGGCTCCGGGCACGACTGGGCCCCGCCACGGTTCGGCCAAACCAGGCATGCCAATGCCGCCAACGCCAGTACCCGTGTTGCCTGCAAGCTATTCCTTCCCGTGGCCTCGGGGCGAACGCCCTTTTTCCGAATCGTCTGCATAACTTCTCTTCCCTTCACTCCACCGTTGTCACAATCCAAAGGCCGGAAAAACCGATGCGGGCATCTGATTTTCGAAGCTGAGTTTGGCCCATTCCGCATCCCGCGCTACGGAATGGATCTCGGCCTCGTCCAACACCCCCGAAAACTCGAAACCAGGCCGGCCACTGCCGTGCCTGCCCATGGTCACGTTGAGCGGGAACTGAGGGCCGACGGCGCCCGTTACCGGGATTTGCCCCACCTCATGCCCATCCAAGTACACCCGCAAAAAGGAACCATCGAAGGTTCCCATGATCGAATGCCAACGACCGTCCAGAACGGTGGGCGTTTTCGCAATAAGATAGTTCCAGGTCGACGGGATTGTCGGCTGTGGTTTAACGGTCCAATACCAAAACTGCAACCCGGAATCCCGCAGGACCCTGATTCCATAATTGTCGCCCGCGCTTAGGATTTCCCCGCCTTGGAGCCCCAACTTCTTGCCGCTCGCTTTGATCCAGGCCGATAGAGTGAAAGTATTGGAAACCCTTAAACCGCTCCATGGCCGCGGGGAGAGGATATAATCCCCGGAATCGAGACCATGACCAGCGCCGATGTTCCCTTCGCGCGAGGTGTTGGCGATGTGGTCATCGCCATCGCTCCCTGCGCCGGTGACATCTTTATATAGCGCATTAGCAACCGTGTCGGGGGCTTCCTCGCCCAGATGCCAAACCCCCGCGAAACCGGCCAGGGTATCGAAGACGGTGCGGATGCGCATGGCTCCGGCCGCCGGGGTGGGGCCCCAATGCATGGAGATGTACTGATCGGCCTGGCCCGCGTGCAAGGTATCGAGGCGGACCCAGACCGCGGCCTTTCCCGCCACCGGATCCCAGCTCTCGATCTCGCGCGCCAAAGGCGTCCCGTCGGCGGCGGAGAAGCGAAGATCGGATCCGCCGGAGCCCGCTTGCGAAAAGTCGAAAGCCGGGGCCGCGAGACGGACCAGCAAGGGGAAGTCGCGCAAGTCGTGGGATAAGGCGGTCGCGCCCGTGGCGGTATTGAGCAGGACCTTGCGGGAGTACGGCCAAAGCGCGTAGGCGTCTACGGGCGAGACTTCCGCCTTGCGCACCAGCACGTTCTTCGCGAGCAAAAGGGCCGGGCCTCCGAGCCCCCTGGCGCAAGCGACGGTGGGAACCGTTCCGGCTGGCACGGAATCGATCCTCACCATTCCGGCGAGGCGCAATTCCGAATCGATGCGCGCGCGAAGCAAGGTGCCGGGCAAGTAAATCCAACCCGAGTCCGAATCCAATGTCTCCGGCATGGGGACGGATAAGCTTCCTGTCGCATGCAAGGTATCCGCGGGGACCTTTACCGAATCGGATCCCAGGCGCACGCCCCAGACGGCAAGGCGCCCACGGCCCGCTCCGTCGTGCGCCAGGACGTTGTATTCGCCTGGGGCCAAGCTGAGGAAGCGGTATCGGCCTTGGGAATCCGTCGTGACCTTAAGGGAGTCCGGTACGGGTCCGGCCGTCAGGGGATTATAGTCCGAAGGCAAGATGATCACCTCGGCCCCGGCTACCGGTACGCTGTCTTCCCCCAGCACCACGCCCGATACCCGGGCATTGCCGGCTTCGGTCGCATCGCCTCCCGAGGCCAAGCGGTCTATGCAGGCCGCCAATCCCAGGGCGGCCGCGAGGGCTCCCGCGATGAATGCCCAGCGCTTCACGGCTTGGCCCCCATCCCGACCGGGAAGAATTGGAAGCTCATCTGATACACGCGATCGGCGCCTTCGGCGGAAAGGGCGATATCCATCATCTCCTTGCGGAAGGCCTGAATGCGCGCCTTGATCTTGTGGAACTCGGGCTCACCGAGCCCTAAGGTAAGGGCGGAGATGTCGCGCCCCTCCCTGGGTCCCGTATCCAGGGCGTTCTCGGCCACGCGCAAAACCTGCTTATGGTAATTGAGCACGTTCAAGGCGGCCACTTCGTCGCCGGTGGAGATGATCGCGCTGGACTGCGTCCATTTGCCTTCGGCGTCGCGGGAGATGAGTCCCAGCTTCTCCAACAACTTGACCGAGCTCTTGGCCTCGCGGGCGGGGATGGGAGGCACCAGGCACCGCGCCAGGCGGGCGTAATCGGGCTCCCCGTCGGGCCCCAGGCCTAAATCGACTTTCGCGATCAAAGAGCGGATCACGGGATGATACCACTTGGTGAAATACTCGTATTGCTCTTCGCCGATGCGGGCGATCTTGAGCTTGCGTTTCAGGCCCAGCATGCGCGCGTAGTAATGATCCTTGGTCCCGGCGGTGCGCGCCTGGGTGAAGGGAACCAGCAATTCGAAATATTCCGTCTCGGCCTGGTTCAGCCTGATGGCCTTCGCCACGCGCGCCGTCGTCCCCGCGGAAAGATTCTTGGTGCCCTTGATGAGATGCAGCAGCCATGAGGTCGAATTCATCTCCGCCAACCGGGAAAAGTCGCGATAGGTAAACCCTTCCTGCGACTTGCGTTCCTCGTAGTAGTCTTTCAGAAAGACCCTGTAATTAGTGTATTCGAAGATGCTTTTCACGTTTTGGATGCGATTCGGTAAACAGATCCCAGGCCCCAAAGGTAACGGAAAAGCGGGAAAAGTCAAGCTGAACCTTGGCCAGGAATTGCAACGACCTGGATCCCCCCGGCCCAGTCGCCGCCTATTTTGGATTCTTTCGGTAAACAAGAATGTTACCGGCCGCATAACATAACTTTGCAGCGAGGAGGCACCATAATGCTCAAAATCCCGATTCCGCGAAGGCGGGCCAGGGCTATGGAGTGGGCGGGAGCCGCCGCCCTCGCCACGGCGTTGGCGCTCGTCGCATGCGATACGGAGAAGGACCGCGCCCAGCCCGCATCCGAGGAAGCCATTACCGGTTCCGAGGAGGCCGTTTTGACTTCCGCGCCTTCCGTGCCTCCCCCCGTCGCCCGCAATCATCCCGCCAAAATCGTCGTCCATCTCGAGGTCAAGGAAACGGTCAAGACCCTTTCGCCGGGGGTCCAGTACACCTTCTGGACCTTCGGCGGCGACGTGCCGGGCAAGTTCATCCGCATCCGCCAAGGCGATGAGGTCGAATTCCATCTAAGCAACCATCCCGACAACAAGATGCCCCACAACATCGATCTGCACGCGGTGTCGGGCCAGGGCGGCGGCGCGGCGGCGTCGGTCACCGCGCCCGGGCACTCGTCGCAATTCTCCTTCAAGGCCATGAACCCCGGGCTCTTCGTATACCATTGCGCCACGGCGCCGGTGGGAATGCATATCGCCAACGGAATGTACGGCATGATCCTGGTGGAACCGAAAGGGGGGTTCCCCAAGGTTGATCATGAGTATTACGTGATGCAAAGCGAGTTCTATACGGCCGGGAAGTACGGCGAAGAAGGCTTGCAGCCATTCTCCATGGAAAAGGCCATCAAGGAAGAACCCGATTACGTGGTCTTCAACGGCTCCGTCGGCGCGCTCCTCGACGACAAGGCCCTCACCGCCAAGGCCGGCGAGACGGTGCGTTTGTTCGTCGGCAATATCGGGCCGAATCTGATCTCTTCCTTCCACGTCATCGGGGAGATCTTCGATAACGTGTACGGCGAAGCCGGAACGATCGTCAACCACAACGTGCAGACCACCTTGATACCGGCGGGAGGCGCCGCCATCGTCGAGTTCAAGGTGGATGTGCCCGGCACCTATATCATGGTGGATCATTCCATCTTCCGGGCGTTCAACCAAGGGGCATTGGGAATGCTCAAGGCCAGCGGCGACGGTAACAATGAGATCTACTCGGGCAAGCAATTCGACGAGGTGTATCGGCCCGAAGGCAGCGCGATCCAATCCCTCGGCGGGACCCCGGCGATGCCGCCTGCCAAGCTGGACCATGCGCAACTGATGGAGCGGGGCGGCCGCATCTTCATCCAAATCTGCGCCGCCTGCCACCAACCCCAGGGGCAGGGCCTGCCGGGGGCCTTCCCTCCCCTGGCCCTTTCCGATTTCCTGATGGCCGACAAGCAACGCGCCATCGGCATCGTCAAGAACGGGTTGCAAGGGGAGGTCGTCGTAAAGGGGGTCAAGTACAATGGCGTGATGCCCAAACTCAATCTGGACGCGGCGGACATCGCCTCCGCGCTAACCTTCGTCCGTAACAGCTTCGGCAACGCGGGCGGGGACGTGACCATCGCGGAAGTCAACGCGGCCAAGTAAAGGGCTGATGCGCGCGGCGTGGATGGGAGTATGCGGATGGGAATGCGGGTAACCTTCCTGTTACTGGCGGCAGGCGTCGCCTGGACGGCTCCGCGGCGGGAAATACCGGCGGGATGGTACCGGAATCCCTTCCGCCCCCCGCCCTCGGATAGCGCCATTAAAAGATCCGGGGACGGCCTCGAGGATGGCATGAAGGTCGCGCCCTTCCGGTTGGACGAGCGGGCGGTGACTACGGCCGGATTCCTCGCCTTCGTCAAGACCCATCCCGAATGGGCGAAATCGCGGGCGCAAGCGCCCTTCGTCGATTCCATGTACCTGGCCTCCTGGCTCGGCGATCGGGAGCCTCCCCCGGGGCGCTTCGCGGAACCGGTCACCGAGGTTTCCTGGTTCGCGGCCAAGGCCTATTGCGAGGCCGCCGGCGGACGGTTGCCAGCCACGGATGAATGGGAACGCGTCGCCGCCGCGCTTCCCGCCGGCCAGGATTCCATCGCTCGGAACCGCCGCATTCTCGCTTGGTACGGTCGACCGGCTTCCGCGGACGCCGGGGCCTCCCGAGGTTCGCGGGATGCCTTCGGCATCCGGGATCTCTACGGACGCGTCTGGGAATGGACCGCGGATTTCAACGCCATTCGGCCCGGCGCGGAAGCGGATAAAGCCTTCTGCGGCGCGGCGGGGCAGGCGACCGCGCGCGGCGCCGATTACGCCGCCTATATGCGCTACTCCTTCCGCTCCAGTTTGCGGCCCGACTACGCCGTAAGCTCGCTGGGCTTCCGATGCGCCGACGGCGCGGCCCGGCGTATCGCTCCGCTGCCGCCCGCGGACTTGCCCGCCGGTTCCTTGTACTTGCTGCGCTCGGAATGGGAAGACGACATCGGGAGGCGGCAGGCGTTGGCGGCCTTTCGCGGCAAGGCCCGCATCCTCACCTTGTTCTTCTCCCATTGCCAATCCACCTGCCCCATGGTCCTGGGCACATTGAAAGGCCTGGCCGAAGCATTGCCGAAGGGTTGGGAGGCCCGCGCCGGCATCGTCATGGCCACCTTGGATCCGGGCCGCGACGGGGCCGCCGCTTTGGCGGAATTCCGCCGCCGCATGTCCTTATCGCCCGAAGGTTACGTACTGCTGCATGGCCAGGAAGAGGATACGCGCGAATTGGCCATGGCCTTGGGCGCCGCCTACCGGAAGTCGGAAGCCAACGGGGGCATCGAACATGAGGCCGTGATCGCCGTTCTGGATCCCGAAGGCCGGGTGGCCCACCGCCACGATGGCACGGTGGACGCGGCGACATTGTCCCGGGAACTTATGGCGGCGGCGGGCGAATCTTTAAGTCCCTAACGGGATGGCTTCTCGGCTGCGGGCGGCCGAAGGCTTTGGGACTTGCGGCTGCGGCCCGCTGGCGCCGCGCCGGAAGCGGCCGGGCCGAAGCTGGCCAAGGTGGTCGTACGCGCCCAGTCGACGAAAGACTCGTTGAGCTTGTTCCAGGTGGGGTGCATCGGGCAGGGCTTTTCGCTACGGCATTGCCCCCAGCCGAATACGCAGCTGCCCGCTTTGGCATCGTAACCGACGACTCCCAGGATATCCATATAGCTGATGGCCTCCGCCGGCCGCGCGAGCCGGAACCCGCCGCCATGGCCTTTGGCGGAAACGACCAAGCCGGCGTCTACCATGCGCCGCATGATTTTCCATAGGTAAGCGAGCGGTACCGCCGTGCTCTCCGCGAGTTCGTTGGCCCGCATAGGCCCTTGGTCCGAACGCAGGGCGAGGCTGGACATCGCCCGCAAGGCGTATTCGGCGGTCTGGGTGAGGTTGATTGAAATCATGCTGCGGCCCAGGCTGCGCGATGACGAGCGCTGGAGCGGTCGCGATCAGATGCGCTTCGCGCCGGCTTTACGCCCGCCCGCCAGGGCCAGTCCCAGGAGGAGCGATTCGATCAGGAACAATCCCGCCGCGCCCATGGCGGCCCAGTGGTGCATCGAGGTGAGAATTCGGGGTGCGGTCGAAAGATCCATATTGCCTCCGGCAGACTGCCATGTCCATAGATTACATCCGTCGCCCGCGGGGACTTAAGTTTTCCTTGGGACAAAATGTCGCAAGGGGGGAAGTTTGCGATTGGTTTATCTTGCGAATGTTTACGTGCACATCCTGTCAGCCATGGTCTGGATCGGCGGATCGGCCTTCATCGCTTTGGTCATCGCCCCGCTCATGCGCCGGAGCGGCGGAAAGGACGACAGCGCCTTGCGCGCCGCCGCCGTGCGCTTCCGGACCGTGGGCTGGATCAGTTTGGGGATACTGGTCGCGACCGGGGCCGGCAACCTGGCCTTGCGCGGCATCGGCCTTTCCGATCTGCTGACCGGCGCCGCCTTCCGCGGCTCCGCGGGCCATGCGCTGGCGTGCAAATTGATCCTGGTGGCCATCATGCTCGCCATCAGCGGATTCCACGACTTCCGTTGGGGACCCGCCGCGGTGCGGGCCATCCAGTCCGATCCCGGATCCGCCGCGGCCGTGCGCGGGCGCCGGCTGGCCGGTCGCATCGGCCGTTTCGTTTTCCTGCTCGGGCTTCTCATCGTGGCGGCCGCCGTCATTTTTACGCGCGGGGGCCTCTGATTCCAAGTACCCGGGACCGGCTCTGGCGCCGGGCCGTGGCTGCTTACTTGTAGTCGTTCAAGAACTTGACGATCATGTCCGCTTCGGCGTCGTAGGCCGAGGCGGCCTTCATAACCTCGTACTGCGCGACCAATGCGCCGTTACTGGACAAGCTGACCCGGTAGCGGATATGCCCAGCGCCATAGTTCTTCGGGGTCCCGGGATCGGAAACGTGGGCGTTCCACTTGCTCATGAAAGACGCGCTTCTCGCGAATCGGACCAGATCGGCCGTCATCACCAGCGGCGGCCCGTTCGGCGTGGTGAAGACGCCAGGCAAGCGCAGGCCAAGCGCCTTGGTCATTTCCGCGTTGGCTTCCGCCGCGCCCGCCAAATAGCTGTCCTCCGTGGTGGTTCCATCGCCGGCCCCCGATACGGTCCCCAAGGTAATGCTACCGAATGTTCCCAGATGCGGGGTCGGGGCCTGGAGGACCGTATAGGTGGTCTTGCCCCCATTCGGAGCGCTGGCGCAAGCGAAGAACATCCCCGTGAGCGCCAGCAAGCCTAGGCGCCGAACCGATACAAGTCCTCTATCAGATGCCATCGATTTTCTCCAATGTTTAAGCGGGAGGTAAAGGTTAGTTAATGCGGACGCCGAAAGATCCCGATGTCCTATCCCCTCGCGGGAGCCCTCTGATCGGTTGTCACCCGGACCCGGCTGCTCTGCCAGAATGGCAGGGCCGCAAGCCCTCCGTCCCCCGATTTACCGGGCCCCTATCCGAATTCTCAATGGATACGCAGGTCCGCTAAGAGCCATCGCATGGCATCGCGGTTGCTTATGTCCTTTCAATGGATATGCGGGTACGGAATGGCCCGCGCGGCAGAGGCCGCGGAAACGGAAGGATAGATGGTTATGCGTAAGGCTGGATGGATCGGTTTGGGCGCGCTGGTTTTGACGGGTGGATTGGCCCTTTCGGGCTGCAATAAGAAGGAGGCCTCCGCCGGAGGCCAAGGCAACGGAGCGGCGGCGGCGCCGAGCACGGCCCTATCCAAAGGCGTCGGTCCGATCCAAGCGATCGAGGTGGGTGCGCTGGACGAGGCCCTGGTGGCCAAGGGGCAGAAAATCTTTTCCGGCACGTGTTCGGCTTGCCACAAGCTCGATCAACGCTATGTCGGCCCGGCATTAGGCGGCGTCACCAAACGACGCGCGCCGGAATGGATCATGAACATGGTCCTCAACCCCACGGGCATGACCCAACAGGACCCCACCGCCAAGGCGTTGCTCGGCGAATACATGACCCAGATGTCGGTCAACGCCACGCAAGAGGATGCCCGCGCGGTCCTCGAATTCTTCCGCAAGAACGATGGCATTTAAACAGAAGTAAGGGAAAGGAACATAGATGCGTAAACAACCGTCCATCCGCCCTCTCCTCCCGGGACTTGCCGCAATCGCGGCTTTAGCCCTCCTGGGATGCGAGAAGCAAGTCGCCCGCAAGGCCGCTCCCGGCATCGCCGGCGACGCCGCCGAGAGGGTCTACGTGGCTCCCGGCACCCATGATGAATTGTATGGCTTCTTCTCGGGGGGCTTTAGCGGGCAATTGTCCGTGGTGGGCCTGCCCTCGGGCCGCACCTTGCGGGTCATCCCCGTCTTTTCGCAGAACCCGGAGAACGGTTACGGTTTTTCCGAGGAGACCAAGGCCCTCCTCAATACCAGTTTCGGCTTCGTGCCCTGGGACGATGCGCATCATCCCGAGCTTTCGCAAACCAACGGCGAGGCCGACGGCCGCTTCATCTTCATCAACGGCAACAATACGCCGCGCATCGCGCGCATCGATCTGCGCACCTTCGAGACGGTGGAAACCATCGAGATCCCCAACAGCGCGGGCAACCATAGTTCGCCTTTCACCACCGAGAACTCCGAATACCTGGTGGCGGGCACGCGCTTCTCCGTTCCCATCCCCCAGGCCAGCATGACCATCAAGGATTTCAAGAAGGAATTCAAGGGCGCCATCTCCTTCATTTCGGTGGACAAGGTAAGCGGGCGCATGGCGGTGGCCTTCCAGGTACTGATGCCCGGATACGATTACGACAAAGCGCATTGCGGCAAAGGCCCGTCCAAGGATTGGGCCTTCTTCACCACCTACGATACCGAGCAGGCCCACACCCTCTTGGAAGTCAACGCCTCCCAACGCGACAAGGACTACATCGCCGCCATCAACTGGAAGAAGGCGGAGGCCTGCGTGGCGGCGGGCAAAGGCCATGAGGTGGCCGGCTTGCATTACGACAATTACCTGGACGAAAAGACCCAGACCGCGGTGAGCGAGGTGCGCAAGACGACCAAGATGATCACCCCCGCCGAATGCCCGGACATGGTCTATTACCTCCCGACCCCGAAGTCCCCGCATGGCGTGGACGTGGATCCCACGGGCGAATACATCGTGGGCGCGGGAAAGCTCGCCAGCCTCATCCCCGTGCATTCCTTCAGCAAGATGATCAAGGCCATCGCGGCCAAGGCCTACGACGGCGAAGCCGGAGGCATCCCGGTGCTGAAATACGATCAGGTGATCGCCGGCGAGGTGGACAAGCCGGGCCTGGGCCCGCTCCACACCGAATTCGACGGCAAGGGCTTCGCCTACACCTCCATGTTCCTGTCCTCGGAAATCGTGAAGTGGAAGCTGGGCACTTGGGAAATCGTGGATCGCATCCCCTGCTACTACGCCATCGGCCATCTGATGATCCCGCTCGGGGATACCAAGAAGCCCTACGGCAAGTACGTCATCGCCCTGAACAAGATCACCAAGGATCGTTACCTGCCCACCGGCCCCGAGCTGACGCAATCGTCCCAGATCATCGACATCTCGGGCGAGAAGATGCGTCTCTTGGCCGAGTTCCCCACCAACGGGGAGCCGCATTACGCCCAGGCCATCCCGGCCAACATGGTGGAGCCCAATAGCGTCAAGATCTACAAGCTGGAGGATAACCATCATCCCGACGCCATCCATTCCGAGAAGGAGGCGCGAGTGGTACGGCAAGGCAAGGCGCTGCACATCTACGCCTCGGTCATCCGCAGCCATTTCGTGCCCGACAACATCGAAGGCGCGCAATTGGGCGATACCCTCTACTTCCACGTCACCAATCTGGAACAGGATTGGGACGTGCCCCATGGCTTCGCGATGATGGGCGCCCAGACCGCCGAGCTGCTGGTCATGCCCGGCCAAACCCGCACCCTGAAGATCGTGGCCAACCGGGCGGGCGTGATTCCATTCTACTGCACCGATTTCTGCTCGGCCCTGCACCAGGAAATGCAAGGCTACATCCGCGTCTCGCCTCCCGGGGAAAAGGTCGACTTGACCTGGTCCACCGGCAAAGAGGACGCGCCCGGGACCTGAAGCGGTCGGGGGCGTTCTGCGAACGCCCTCTGACGCCCGCCAATGAAAGTCAGGCGACTTATGATCATCCTAGCGAACCACAGGAACGAAAGCGGCGCCCAGACCGGGCGGTCCTGGGGCGCGACACTCCTCCTCGTTGCGGCGGGGCTTTGCCTCGCCCTTTCCATCCTCTTCCCGATCTGGCGCATCACCTTGGAGGCCCCGCAGTATCCGGAAGGCCTGGGGATGTATATCCATGCGCGCACCATCGACGGCTTGAATCCCCACGACCTGGAAACCATCAATGAACTGAACCATTACATCGGCATGAAGAAGATCGTGCCCTCGGCCATCCCCGAGCTGCGTTTCATCTCCCCGCTCATCCTCGCCTTCGCGGCCCTCTCCCTGCTGGCCGCGTTCCGGCCCCGGGCTTGGTCGACCGGGCTCTTGTTGGCCGCGCTGTCGGGCGCCGGCGCGGTAGGCATGTACGATTTCTGGCGCTGGGAATACGATTACGGGCACAACCTGAACCCAATGGCGGCCATCAAGGTGCCGGGCATGAGTTACCAGCCGCCTCTGCTCGGCGAAGCCCATCTGCTCAACTTCGTTTCGCAATCCTGGCCGGCTATAGGGGGCTGCCTGCTTTTCGAAGCGGGAATCCTCATCGCCCTTTCGCTGGCGCTGTCTCTCGCGCGCGATCGCGGTTGGCGCTTGTTACCCCGCTTCGGCCGCGCGGCGCGCGGCGTTTCCATCGCCGCCCTTGGCCTCCTGTTCGCCACGGGTTGCGGATCGCGAGGACCCGTCCCCTTCCAATGGGGCGAGGATGCCTGCCGCTTCTGCAAGATGATCCTGGCGGAAAAGGGCTTCGCCGCCCAGCGCATCAATTCCAAAGGCAAGGTCTACAAGTACGACTCCATCGAATGCCTGTTGGCGGATCTCAAAGCGAATCCTCCCCAGGCGGGCGAGCGCCTATACGTGAGCGATCGCAGCCGGCCCGAAGCGCCTTTGGCCGAAGCAGGGACCGTACATTACTTGCGGGGCGGATCCCTGGCGAGCCCGATGGGGCAGTCGCTGGCCGCCTTCGCATCCGAGGATTCCGTCCGGGCCTGGCAAGCCCGCTTGGGCGGGGACAGGTTGGAATGGGATCGGCTGCGCATTCGGTGATCGCCGTCGCGATTATTTCCGTTATTACGTCAGCCGCCGCCGCCGATACCCTCTCGGTCGGGGCCGGGCACCCTTTCTCGCGCATCGCCGATGCCCTGGCGCGGGCCCATGACGGCGACGTCATCTCGGTTGGGGCGGGAAGTTATCCGGATACGGGACTGGTGATAAGCAAACGGGTTTCCCTCGAAGGCCATGGCTGGCCGGTGCTGGACGCCCGCGGGGGCGGAACCTTGATCGACATCCGCGCGGACGGGGCGAAGGTTTCGGGAATGGTTTTGCGCGGCGTGGGCACCAGCTATATGAAGGAAGTGGGCGGCGTGTGGATCACGGGCGCGGCCGACGTCACCGTGGCTGGCAACCGCTTCGAGAAGGACTTCTTCGGCGTCTATGGGGCGCAGGCGCGGCGGGCCCGCATCGAAGGGAACTCCTTCACGGGATTGGGCGGTAAGGAATCGTCCAACGGCAACGGAGTGCATTTCTGGAAAAGCGATAGCGTACGGGTGATCGGGAATTCCATCCGCGGGCACCGCGACGGCATCTACCTGGAATTCACCGGCAACAGCGAAGTGACGGGGGATACTTGCGAAGGCAACGTCCGCTACGGATTGCATTTCATGTATTCCCATGGCAACCGTTACCTGGGCAATCTTTTCCGCCGCAACGGATCCGGTGTAGCCGTGATGTATTCTCGCGACGTGGACATGCGCGGGAACCGCTTCGAAGAGAATTGGGGCGCAGCCAGCTACGGGCTTCTGCTCAAGTCCATTTCGGGAAGCCGCATCGAGGATAACCGCTTCGTTCGCAATACCGTGGCGGTTTTCCAGGAGGGCAGCAGCCGCATCGAAATGCGCGGCAACCTGTTCCGGGCCAATGGTTGGGCCCTGCGCATCGTGGCCGACTGCGATTCCAGCCGTTTCGAGGGCAATCGCTTCGAGGGGAACACCTTCGACGTGGCTTACAACGCGAGCCCGGACAATACCAACGTCTTTTCCGGCAACGTTTGGGACAAATACCAAGGCTGGGACCTGGACAAGGATGGCATCGGGGACGTTCCCCACCGGCCCGTCGAGCTTTTCCCCACCCTCATGCAAGAGCATCCCCAGGCCATGGTGCTGCTCCGCAGCCACTTCGTGACCTTGCTGAACGTGCTGGAACGCATGTTCCCCACCTTGTCGCCCGCCTCCCTGCAGGACGAACGGCCGATCATGCCTTCGGCCCGGCCTCGGCCCGTCGTCCCCGGGTCGGCCGCACCGTCGGCTTCTGGTCGGGGCGGATCCTCCGCCATGGAGGCATCATGAAAGGAGCCCTATCCATCGGCAAAGGCCCGGTCCTGGAAGCGCGCGGCTTGTCCAAGGCTTACGGCAAAAAACGGGTGCTGCGCGGCTTCGACCTGGAAGCCGCGGCGGGATCGGTCACCGCCATCCTGGGCCCGAACGGCAGCGGCAAGACCACCTTCATGCGTTGCCTGCTGGGCCTGCACGTATTCCAGGAAGGATCCATCTCGGTCCTGGGCGAAGATGTCCGGCGCGGCTCCGCCTACCGGCGCCACATCGGATACATGCCGCAGGTCCCCAGCTTCCCCGAGAACCTGAGCGTACGCGAAATCGCCGAGCTGGTCTCCCGCGTGCGCGGCGTGAAGCCCGATTTCGCCCGCGGCGGCGGCTTGGGCGTGGAAGAGTTCCTCGATCAAAAGTGGAAGACCCTGTCGGGCGGCATGAAGCAGAAGGTGAACGCGTCCTTGGCGGTGGCCTTCGACGCGCCTTTGCTGGTCCTCGACGAACCGACGGCCAGCCTCGATCCGGCTTCGCGCCTCAAGCTCGTGGATCTGTTGCGCGCTGAAAAGGCACGCGGGAAATGCATCCTCCTCTCCACCCACGTTCTGGGCGACCTATGGGAACTGGCCGATCGCCTGGCCTTCCTGCGCGAGGGGCAAGTACGCGTCCTGAAGGCGGATTCCATCCCCGGTATGGCTACCGATATCGGGCTATTCGAACGCAGCGTCGCCGCTGAATTGGAGTCGGCATCGTGATCGCCGTCCTGCGCTTCTGCCTCAAGGACCTGCTCCGCAGCCGCTTCATCGCGGCCTATTTCCTGTTCCATTTGGCCGCCGGCTTCGCCCTCATGCGCTACGCGCCCACCGCCTCGGCCGGGTTCGGCGCCCTGCTCAGCCTCATCCTGTTCCTGGGCCCCTTGTGCTCCATCGTATTCGGCACCCTCTACTTCTACCAGGCCCGCGGCTTCCAGGAATTGATGTTGGCCCAGCCCGTGGGACGCGGAGCCCTGCTAGCGGGCCAAGGCCTGGCCCTCGCCATCGCCTTCTGCTCCGCTTTCGGCCTAGGTCTGGGGATCTCCACCTTAGCCGCGGGATTCCATGGCAGCGGCGATGTCATGCTCTTGGTCCTGTTCCTCGTCGGCGGGACGTTGCTGCACCTCTGCTTTCTCGCCCTCGCCTTCCTCATCGCCCTATCGGTGGACGATCGCCTCAAAGGCTTTTCCACCAGCCTGGTGGTCTGGCTGGTCCTGGTCTTCCTGTACGATGGGGCTTTGCTGGCGATCATCACCGCCCTGTCGGATTATCCACTGGACCGCTTTACCATCGGGGCCATCCTCTTGAACCCGGTCGATCTGGAACGCATCCTGGTCTTGATGCAATTGGATGCTTCCGCCTTGCTGGGATATACGGGAGCGGTTTTCCGCCGATTCTTCGGGACCTCGCTGGGAATCGGGGCCGCCCTGCTGGCGATGACGGCATGGGTGGCCGCGCCCACGGGCCTCTTTTTCCTTCGGTTGCGCAAAAAGGATTTCTGATTACATTGGCGTTCGGTACCGCGGTACAATCCATCGAATGGGTGAACGCATGCGTATGAACCTTCTCGGCCATGTTCTCTCCGCGATGGCAGCGTCGTTTTCTTTAGGGCGAGGCCAATGGCAAAACACGCATCTTCCCTTCAACGGCGACGTTCCCGCCTTGCTCAGCGTTGGAACCGAATTGTACGCGGCGACCGGCGGAGGAGGCGTTTACCGCTCATCGGATAACGGCGATACTTGGGTCCGTTCGGATTCCGGCTTGACGAGCGAACATGTACTGTGCTTGGCCGCCAGCGGACCGGATTTATTCGCGGGAACCCTGGATGGAGGGGTCTTCTTTTCCTCCAACCAGGGGGCCAGTTGGAATCAAAGGGATTCCGGAATGCCGGGGCATACGGAGATCAACGCCTTAGCGGTCAGCGGCGACTATATATTCGCAGGCGCGTATGGTTCGGGGATTTTCCGATCCTCCGATAAAGGTCGTAACTGGACCCTCGTGGATACGCGGATTTCTTCGCAGCGCGCCTTTTTGGTTACGGGGACCGGTTTATTCGTGGCCTCCCCCAGCGGGATATACCGCTCCGCCGATGAAGGATTGCATTGGACCGTAATCGACAGCGGTTTGGGCGAACGCTACGCGGAATCCTTGGCGGCGGTCGGCTCACGCCTGTTCGCCGGCACTACCGACGCAGCCTATATCTCCCTGGACAATGGGGACGATTGGACAAACAAGAGCGAAGGGCTCTCGCTAACGTACACCGCGGTTCCCAGCCTCCTGGCGGTGGGAGAAAACCTCATCGCCGGTACGCCCATCGGCGTTTATCGTTCCGGCGACTATGGAAATAGTTGGGAGGGTATCAACTCAGGTTTCACAACCATCAATTATATCGAGTCCTTGGCCGCGATTGGCGGCTTCCTGTTCGCTTCCGTCTCTAACAGCACCCTCGATAACGGCGTTTGGAGAATGACGGTCCCGACCACGGCGATTTCCGCCCGGTCCCGTTCCCATGCTGGCAAGGGATCGCGAGCCGTTTTGCGTACAAGGGAAGGCGCCTATTCGGTCCTCGGAAGAAGGGCGGATCCCCACCCCTGAAATGAGAAACCATTATATGCCTTGACAAGCATATGAACCATCTAGTATATTCCTAGTATGGTATCTTCATTCGCCATTCTCGCGGAACCGAACCGCCGGACCATCCTTAGCTTATTGGCTTCCTCGGAGCGTTCGGTCGGCGAGATCGAACACCACCTACGCATGCCCCAGACCTCCGTATCCAAGCACCTGCGCGTACTGCGGGACGCAGGGTTCGTGGAGGCCCGCATCGAAGCCCAACGCCGCGTCTACCGTATCCGGCCCGAACCGCTCAAAGAGGTCGACGCCTGGCTGGCGCCGTTCCGGGCCTTATGGTCGGCCCACGTGGATGCGCTCGAACGCCACCTCGACAACATGGATAAGCCATCCAGGAAAGGAAAGAAAAGATGAGCAACCGAGAAGCGTACGCCCCCGGACCCGCGGCCGGCGCCGAGATCCGGAAGGAGGCTGAGGTTTGGACCCTCGTCCTCACCCGTGATCTACGCCACCCTCCGGCTAAGGTGTGGACGGCCCTGACGGAACCCGGACATCTCCGCGAATGGGCGCCTTTCGATTCCGACCGCAGCCTCGCCGCCATCGGTCCCGCGAAACTTACGACGGTGGGAGCCCCCACCCCTATGATCTCGGAGAGCCAGGTGACGCGGGCGGACGCGCCCAAGCTCCTCGAATTCACCTGGGGCGGGGCCAATGTCCGGTGGGAGCTGGAAGCGCATGGAAACGGCGGGACCCGGCTCAAGCTCTGGCATAACATCAATCGCGGCTTCATTTCGATGGGCGCGGCGGGCTGGCACATCTGCTTGGAGGTACTGGACCGGATGCTCGCGGGCGATCCGGTCGGCCGCACCGTCGGCCCCAAAGCCATGCAGGTCGACGGCTGGCAACGCCTGCTCGGCGATTACTCGAAGCTCCTGGGCGTGGAAGCGCCCAGTTGGCCGCCCCAAAGCAAACCCTGAATCCTCGATTCGCTTATAACCATTACCGACTAGGAGCATCATGAACGTTCTATTGTGGATCCTGCAAATCATTCTCGCGCTGCACACCATCATGGGGGCGGTATGGAAGTTCTCCCATTCCGAACAAAGCGTACCTTCATTGAAAGCGATTCCGCATGGGCTCTGGATGGGCTTGATTGCCGTCGAGCTGGCCTGCGCGGCGGCCCTGGTGCTGCCGTTGCTCCTGAAATCCATGGGAAATTTGGCGCCTACGGCGGCGCTGGTCATCGCCGCGGAGATGGCGCTCTTCTCGGTGGTGCACCTGATGTCCGGGGATACCAACCACGGACAGCTCATCTATTGGGTCGTGGTGGCGGCCTTCTGCGCGTTCATCGCCTACGGCAGGCTGGCTCTGAAGCCGATATAGATCGGAGGGCCCCCGCGGCGGAATCCGTTCGCGGGGCCTGGGCCCGGTAGCGTGGCCCGGGACCGACGCCCGATGTCGGCTCCCCGGCCCTCCCGGCTACTTCTTCCTCTTCGTCGCTTTCTTCCCGGAAGCCTTCCCGAAGCTCTTGGGGAACTTATCCAGGAAATAGTTCCATCCCCCCTCGTGCCCACGGCCGCCTTCATCGTCCGGAAGGCCGGAATGCAGCAAGGTCATCAGGGTTTCCGCTCCCTTTTTCTTGAAGGTCACGATCACGTTCGATTCTTCCCCGTTCGTGTACCGCGACATCCACGTATTCTCGATGCGGACACCGCGCACCATCTTCGTGAAGCGCCCATAGTGGGCCGTTCCGGTGATGAGCCAGTAAAATAATCCATCCACTTGCGGATCCAGAAGCAGCTTATCGCCCTCGTACCAGGGGGTGCCGGGGACTTTCGGATTCAACCAGGCATCGAATACTTCGCCAGGGGGCGCAGGGATGGTCCGCTCTACCTTGACTTCGATGGTCTTCTTCGGCTTCGTCATGGCTTCTTCTCCTTCTTGGTTTTCTTTTCCTGGAAATGTTGTTCGAAACGGTCGAGGCGCGCGTTCCAGAAACGCTCATACCTATGCATCCATACCGCGACTTCCCGGAGGGGATCGCCTTGGAACGAAATGAAGACTTCCCGCCCCTCTTTCCTGCGTTCGATAAGGCCGGCCCTTTCGAGCAGCTTCAAATGCTTGGTGACGGCGTTCAGGGCCGTGTCGAACGATTTGGCGACGTCGGTGAACCGGGCCGGCCCATTGGCCAGTTGCCCGATAATGGCGCGTCGCGTCGGGTGCGAGAGGGCGGTCAGAACATCGGTAAGTCGATCCACATCCGTTATTATACCTAAAGGTGTAATATTTGGCAAGGGAATTCGCAGGGCCTTGATGCCTACTTAAGCCTTTGCTCCACCCACCGCTTGGTCGCGTCGACCTGTTCCTTGGGCAGCTGCGCCCCCGCCAGCATCGATTCCACGGTCAGGCTACGCAGATGCGATCGCCAGGCTTCATCGGCATCGTACATGGCCTGCGCGATGGAGCAGGGTTTTCCCGTCCCGCGCTTGCCCACGCGGCATGGGCTGTTCATACGGATCTCCGTACAGGCGAAGGTGACCCTACGGCCTTCGACCGCCTCGACGATGTCGAGAAAGGTGATGGCCGCGACGGGCTTGGCCAAACGATAGCCGCCCGCGGGACCCAGGGTGGATTCGACCAAACCGGCCGCGGAAAGGCGTTGCAAGGCCTTGCCCAGGTATTCCTTGGGCACGCCGTGGAACTCGGCAAGATCCTTCGCGGCCAGGTATTTCCCCTGGGGCAGGCCCGCCAGCATGCTGCAGCAATGGAGGGCCCATTCCACCTGGTTCTTGAGGACCATCAGGCGAGGCCGGCTTTGCCCAACCCGTAGGCGGCGGCGTCGGAACCCGGCGTCTTCCGGAAGCTAACCGCGAGCCGGTTCCAGCTATTGATGACCGCGAGGGCGAAGGTGAGATCGGAAATCTCCTGTTCGGAAAGCTGGGCGCGCACGCTTTCGTAAACCGCATCGGGGACGCCTTCCGCGCCCAGGAGGGTCACGGCTTCGGTCCACTCGAATACGGCACGCTCCTTGGGGCTGAAGAGCGGGGATTCCCGCCAGACCGCCACGTGGTACAGACGCAATTCCCGCTCGCCGCGGATCTTGGCTTCCTTCACGTGCATATCCACGCAGAAGGCGCAGCCGTTGATCTGCGAGGCGCGGAGGTCGGCGAGATGGATGAGGTTTAGCGGGATCGAGGCCTGTTTCACGGCCTGGCTCAATTCCGAGAGCATCTTGCCGAGACGAGGCGAGGTGGCGAAATAGTCGAGTCTGGGTTGCATGGGGCCTCCGGGGTGATATTACGGATAAATTATATCCGTAATAGGCCGACTGTCAACCGCTATTCTATTCGCAGCCGCGGCAGGGGCTGGCGTTGGCGTTACCATTTGCGGGTCGTGGACCGACCGACGCGCCGATGCCTGCGACGGCTTCGGTTTTCTTTCGCGCGACCGCCTCATCCAAGATACCGCATCCCTCGTCAAAGCATCTGTCGATGCAGCGCGCGAGGACATCCGCCAGAAGCGTTTTCAATTCCTGGAGCTCCTCGATCTTACGGTCGATGACCACGAGCTTGGCTTTGGCCTCCGCGACCCATTTCCCCTGGCTGAGCTTTCCATCGACCTGCAATGCCAGCATGTCCCGGATTTCCGAGAGGGTGAATCCCAATGCTTTCGCCCTTTGGATGACAAGCAGGGTCGAAACCACGCTCTCGGGGTAATTCTTGTAGTTGTTGGAAAAGAATCCCTGGCGGACGGATTTTTCCGGACGGATCAGGTCTTCCTTCTCGTAAAAGCGGATGGTGTCCCTGGATAGGCCGGTTCTTTTGGAAAGCTCGCCGATCAGCATGATAAAAGCCCCCTTGACCATGGAGTATACTCCACGCCTTATCTTGTTCCTTAGGATACAAATCGGAAAAGTTTTCCGATATAGCGAAGGAGCGAATCATGAAAACCATGGGAATGAAAGCCGGCGTAGGCGGCGCGACGGTGGGGATCTTGGGGCTGGCGATTTGCTGCTTGGCTCCGGGACTTGGCATCGCGGCAGCGGCCGGAGTAGGCGCGGGATTGGGTTTCTGGACCGAGTCCGCCTTTGTAGGCATAGCCGTCGCGTCCCTGGGCCTTTTGGCGTTCATGGGCTATAGCAAGATGCAATCGAAATTCAAAATGCGGCGCCAGCCGGCGTCCGCCGCGAAGACGGAAGCGTTCCCCATCGCTTGCGATCCCTCGGTCTTCCCGATGGAGAAACGGCTGGAACACGTGGAGCTTGCCAAGGACATATTGCTTCGGTGGCCCAAGAGGAAGGAAGAACTGGAGGACGGATACTTGTTCCATTACGAAGGCGACGAGGAGATGTTCCTCGCCTTGGCGCGATGGGCCGCCGACGAGCATCGCTGTTGCCCCTGGGGCGCCTATGCGATTGAGGCAGGCCCATCCGCGGCGGGGAAACCGGGCGCCATCAAACTACGCTGGGGAGGAAGCCAAGACGGCAAAGCCTTCCTTACGGACGCGCTCAAATTCATGGAGGATCTCGGAGGGGACGCGCCGCCCGAATCCATCCTCAATCCGGATCGCAAACTGACCCGCGCTTCCTTCCAAGGGAAACCCAAAGCCCGCTGCGGCTGTTGAAAGGAAGGAATGCGCGAAGGCCGCCGGCCCCGAACCTTAGGGCGAAGGGCGAATCCGGCCGATTGGCAGGGGCCGCGATTTGCGGCCCGACAAGGAATAACCCTCGCGTCGCCACGGGAAGATTCCGCGTGCGCTAGCGTTCCGCCTTGCGGACTGAGCCTGGAGGTTTCCGCGCAGTCCGGTAGGATGCCTGGCTTTATCCTGCTCCCCGCATTCCCCCCAGTAGGCGGTCGAATCGAAGACCTCGAACCGATCATAATAGGCCACGCCCTTTTCGCTCCCGGTGATGACGATGGCTCCGGAATTGGGCATGTATTGGATGGCATTCATGCCGTTCATGGGCGTGGTGATGGAGTCTTTCACGATCGCGAAGGCGAAGCCGCTTTTACCGTCGAGGGAGCAGTAATACCCGCTGTCGCCGGTGATGCGGAGATAGCGGGCGTAGTCGGCATCGGGATTTTGCGTCCAGGCCCAATAGCCTCGGGGGATATAGCCGGACGACGCGGCGCGGGAGGAATGGGCGAGGGCCAGGATGCAGAGCGAGGCGATCAGGCGGCCGAGTGAGATTTGGTTTCGCATACTGTTCCTTCCAGAGCTCCGACGCGGCTTCATGGTTCGACGCAAGGACATCCCATAAGGTAATCGAACCTGATTCCCCAGGGGCGTTGCCGGCGCAGGCCACGCCCGGCGGGGCCGAAGCGAGTTGGACGCCATTGCCAAGGAAAACCTGGTCGAGATCCGGAAATTGGATTGTTATAAATGCCTGCTGAATTACGTGGAGACGGAAAATGGGCTTAGCGTCCTGGAGGCTTATGAAAGGCCGGAGGAAATCAAGGGCCTGGGCATAACGGCCCGATACCGGATCGCCATCCTCATCCCTCCGGAAAGGCTCGACGCTTACAAATTCTTAGAGAACGTATACCGGAACAACACCGCCGCCGCGCTCTTCCCGCCCTCCGCTTCCGCCAGCACGATGCCTCTGTAGGCCGCCGGCGCCGTCCACGCCGCGATGCCGTACGCATCCGCGCGGGAACGGCCAAGCACCTTTCCATCCAAGCCCAGCCAGCGCACCTGCATGGAAGGGGTGGTCCGAAACTCCAGCCGGCTCCCGTGGCGAATCAACCGCGGGCCCTGGAACCGGGCGGGCCGGGGCTGAACGCTGATGGGCGGATCGCCCGTGCGGGGAACGGCCGGGGCCGGCGCGGCGTACATGCTGGCCATGTCTCCGCCGACCAGGAATTCGTCCAGGGTGACGGAACCGGTGAGTGCCTTGGGGTTCTTGTCATATTGGATGTGCCAGCGGAAGGCCTCGCCCTTGGACGGGTCGGCGGCGCCGGAGCGGGTTCCCAACCGGCCGTGGAAATCCTTCAGGTTGTGTTCGTAAACCTTCCACGTGGTCCCTAAGGTGTCGAGGACCCCGAAGTAGTTGTCATCGCCGATATCCGATTGCACCAGATGGAAATCGATCACCGTGGGCTGGGCGGCCTTGGCCCGGTAACGCACCTTGTCCACGAATGCGAGGCCCGGCCATCCGCCCTTGCTCCATTCCAATCCGCAATACTGGTAGCCGCCCGTGCCGAGATCGAAACTCCAGGTCAGCACGCGCTCGTTGGCCGGACCCGAAGGCGCCAGCGGCCCCAACTTGGCGGTCCCGCCCGCATGGGCGTTGTCGAAGGGACCCCAAGCGCCGAGATTGGGCGACAGGGTGGGCGCGGAAAAATCATCGATCATGAGCCAGGCGTTATCCACGCGCAGATCCCGTTGATGCGAGAGCCAGACCCAGTGGACATCGTCCGGTTTCCCGGGGAGGCTCGCGATCACCTCGCACCAGCCCTGCGGGAAGGGCTTGCCGGCCGCGTCCATGCCGTTCCAATCCAGGGAAATGCTATCGCTGCGATCCGAGTAGGACCATTCCGTGTTGCTGGGGTAATGTCGGATGGCCACTTTCCAGCTGGCGCGCTTGTTCAGGCCGGCCGCGATATGCAGGGGGCCGATTTGGAAATCGAGGACTTCGGGAGAAACCGTGGGCGCGGTTTTCCAGGCCAGGGGAAGATTGGGAAGCGGGTCGTCCAGATCGTCCCATATGTTGGAGAAGCGCCCGGCCATTACGGCCCCGCCGAACCAGGCCAGGAATTGTTCGAAGTAGCCTTCGTTGGGCGTGGAGCCGGTACGATCGGGAATAGCCAGGTCGGCCGGAAGCCCCCAGGTATCGGCGCCATCCGGGAGGAAGGCGAGCAGCGCCTCGGACCAGGGTTTCGCGGCGTCCGGGCCCAGGGAGGAGAAGGCCGCGCAGCTCCACATGCCGACGGTCAACTCGCTGTATTCACGGCGAGAACGCTTTTGCCCATCCCCCAGGCTGAAGGTATCGGTAACCGGCAGTATCAGACCGTCCATGGTATAGAAGTTCGCGCGCTCGGGTGATTGGATGAATGCGGCCGCCGCATCCAGCCAGCGCTTGGCGCGCGGCTCGCCGAACCACAACCAGTCCAGGGCCAACCGCCATTGCACGCGGATGCCGTCCTTATAGCAAGCCTGCCCTTTGCGGAAGGCGTTGTAGCCGAGCGAACCGTCGAAGAAGGCGCCGGTGGGCACCATCCAGTCCGGGAGGAGGCCCTTGTCGGCGCCGGGGCTGGCGAAGAGGGTGAGGTAGCATTGATCGATCAGGCCCTTCCAGTTATGGGCCGGATCGACCTTGGCGAAAATGCGGTAGCTGGCGGGCGAGAAATAACCCGGATTGACGAAGTCCTTCCCGCCCCAGCCGCCGCCGGGAGCCAGGTAGCGGCCGTCCGCCACGGCGGAACCCCAGATGGAATTGATGATCTCCAAGGCCCGGGTCCGGTAAGCCGCGCCCTTGGGGCCGGTATGCGGTTGCCATACGCCTTTGCGCGAGAGCGAATCGGCGAAGAGGAGCATGAGGGCGATGTCCTCGTCGGCGTCGGTGGCCATTCCCGAACCGATGACGCCGCCCTTGGCGCCGACGCGCCAGTCGTAGCATTTGGATCCCGTGTTCCACATGGCGGTTTCGGCCGCGTCCCAGATCCGGTTGAAGGTCGCTTGGTCGTTGGAGTAGAGAGACGTGATCATCCCGTAGGATTCAGCCTCGGAGACGGCATCGCCCGGCTCCTCGGAATTGGGGCGATGGACCAGGCCGTCCGTATAGGGATCGATATTGCGCTTGATCATGCCGCGATGGGTGCGGGTCAGGGCGGAATCCAGGCGGGCGTCGGCGATGCGGGGCAATTGGCTGACGGTGGGGCCGAAAGCGGATGCGGCCTGGGCAAAAGCAATCAAGGCCAGGGATAGCCCGGGCGCCAGGGATAGTCTCATGGGTGGATTAGTGGGCATCTGGGCGGCCCGGTTTCGGGATTTCCAAGGAAATGCCTACTTTTGCACCATGAAAATCCTCTTGATGCTCATTCCGGCGACCTTCCTCCTGGCTTGCGCCTCCGCCGTCATTAAAGAACCCGTACAGGTTTCCCAAGGGATCACCCTTATGGAAGGCTATCCCGGCGGAAGGCTTACCTTCGCGCAGGACGAAATGAAAGAGGCCAAGGAAAAGGAAGGGAAAAAGCTCCTGGATTACGTGAATCCGAATTACCGGGATACGAGCCTCAATATCTACGCGGGTACGAAGGTCCGGCGGCTCTATTTCGATAATGGCCGCGGCAGCCAGGTTTACCTCATGAAAATCCTGCGCAATGGCTCGGTGGTCCAGGAATGCGACGAGCCGGAATTCGCCGAATCCAAATCCGGAGGCGGAGGCACCTTCATTCCAGGCAAACCCGGGACGGCGGCGACGTTCATACCGGGAAGTTCGGAGGAGGTGATCAAACCCGTCCATGATATCCGCTGCATCCTGAAAGGCAGGCAGGATACCCTCGATCTGGAATTGTTCGATGGGAACGGATTGTACGCCAAATATCGGGTCGTTGAGATGGCGGTAAAATAGCCGTACCCGGAGACTGCCAGGGCGACCGTGCTCCTCTGCCAGAGTGACAATACCGACCTCCCTTCCGTCGGGAAACCCTCCTCGAATCCGTACTTACGGGCCTTTCCGCCCCCTCCCTGATCTTCCCAGCGTGTGGCACCGGTGTTGCTTTCCAATCCTGGAGGGGCTTGCGGAGTTCCGCGGCCCGCATGGGGAAAATCAGGAACCGCTAGGAAAGGGTGGATACGCGTATGCTAAAGAGGGGGAAGCGTTGGTTTATCCTGGCGGCGGCGGCGAGCTTGATTCCGTTGGCCTGCAACAAAAAAGAGGCCCCCGCCGGCGGAGGCTCCCAAGACGCGCCCGCGGCCCTCTCCAAAGGGGTCGGGCCCATCCAGTCGGTTTCCGTAGGCGCGGTGGACGAAGCCCTGGTCGCAAAGGGCCAGCAGATCTTCACGACTACTTGCGCGGCCTGCCATAAGCTCGATCAACGTTTGGTGGGGCCGGCCCTGGGGGGCGTGACCAAGCGCCGTTCGCCGGAATGGATCATGAACATGGTGCTCAACTCCGCCGTCATGACCCAGCAGGACGCGGATGCCAAGGCCCTGTTCGAAGAGTACAAGGTGCAGATGTTGTTACCGAGCCCGCTCAAGGAAGAAGACGCGCGGGCGGTGCTGGAGTTCCTCCGCAAGGGCGACGGGACTTGACCAGCCATGCGCGATAGGCTGCGGCGGATGCTAGGGCGGAAATTCCCCTCCATCCGCCTCAAGTTCACGTTATCCATGTCGGCAGCCATCCTGCTCTGCGGGGTCCTGGCGTTCCTGGCCGCGTGCCCCTTTCTGAGGCATGCTTCCGCCGCCGGCGACGCGCAGCAACGGTTGGTCGAGTTCCAATGCATCATCGCGGGCCTGATCCTGGTTTTGATCGGGGCGACGATCGCCGTTTCCCTGGTCTTCTCGAAATTCATCTCGAACCCCATCCACATGGCCACCCAAGGCAAAATCCTGGAGACGGAAAGGTTGGCCAGCATGGGGACCTTGGCTACGGGCCTGGCGCACGAAATCAACAACCCCATCGCGGGCATCCAGATGTGCCTGCGGCGGATCCGGAAAGGGCGCAATCTCGATCCCCGGCAGGAGGAATACCTGCTGCTGATTTCCGAAGCTACCGATCATATCAAGTGCGTGGTGCAGGATCTCCTCGCCTACGCGCAGGAGAAGGATCAGGAAAAGACGGAGACCGACCTGCGTTCCGTGCTCGCCGATGCCGCCAAGCTGGTGCAGCCCCGGCTGAACCGCAACCAAATCCTTTTGCATTTGAGGGTGCCCTCCTTCCCCTGCGAAATCCCGGGAGTCAAATCGCGCTTGGTGCAGGTGATCGTGAACGGGATCATCAACTCCATCGACGCCATCGGCGACGACGGGAACATCTGGGTGAGCCTTCGGAAACACGCGACGGGATTTTGCATCGCGGTGGAGGACGACGGCCCCGGCATCGCGCCGGACATCGCCGCCAAAGCCTTCGAACCCTTCTTTACGACCAAGGGGAAGAAAGGCACGGGCCTGGGATTGTACGTCTCCTTCGGGATCATCCTCGCCCATCACGGGCGCATCGAGTTCCGGGCCCGTAAAGCGGGCCGGGGCGCCCTCCTCGCCGTCGAATTTCCCGACCGCCAGAGAGCCGGAGGGGCGCTTGCGCATTCTCATAGCCGAGGATGAGAAAAGCCTCCGCCTGGCGCTGGAGGACGAGCTGCGCGAAGCCGGCTTCAAGGTCGAGGTGGCGTCCAGCGGCGAGGAAGCGATCGCCAAGCTCGCGGCCGCGGAATACGATCTGGTGGTCTGCGATCTGATCATGGACGGGATCGGGGGTAAGGAGGTCTTGGACCACGTGAAGGCCCGCCATCCCGGCACGGCCTTCGTGCTGATGACGGCGCATGCGACCATCCAATCGGCCATCGAGATCCTGAAGCGGGGCGCGATGGATTATCTGCGCAAGCCCTTCGAGATCGAGGAACTCCTGAAAATCATCAGCCAGGTGAAGGAGACCATCCGGGTGAGGGGCAAAGCGGCCGGGAGCGCGGAGGCATGGCCGGGCTCGCGCAGCTTCGGCAACATGTTCGGCCGCTCGCGGGCCATCCGCGAAACCTTCCAGCTCGCATCCGTCGTGGCCGGCACCGACGCCGCCGTGATGATCATCGGGGAGACCGGCACGGGCAAGAACATGCTGGCGGAAGCGATCCACTACGAGAGCAACCGTCGCAACCATGCTTACATCACCGTGAGTTGCGCCGCCCTGTCGCGGGAATTGCTGGAATCGGAATTGTTCGGGCACGAGAAAGGGGCCTTCACGGGATCGGCGCGGCAAAGGAAGGGCCGTTTCGAATTGGCCCATAAAGGCACGCTATTCCTCAACGAGGTGGACGACATCCCCATGGAAACGCAAGGGAGATTGTTGAACTTCATCCAGACCGGGAAATTCGAACGCGTCGGCGGGGAAGACACCTTGCATACCGACGTGCGCATCATCGCCGCCACCAAAAAGGATCTCCTTAAGCAGGTGGAACGGGGGCTGTTCCGGCAGGATCTCTACTATCGCCTGAACGTGTTGCAGATCCGCCTGCCGCCCCTGCGCGAGCGCCCCGAAGACGTCCCCATGCTGGTCGAGTTCTTCCTGCGCAAGTATTCCCTGGACCGCAAACTGAGCGTGTCCCCGGAAATCATGGACATCCTAAAAGGCTACCCCTGGGAAGGCAACGTTCGCGAGCTCGAGCAAGTGGTGGAGCGGCTGGTCCTTCTCAACCGGGACGGGGCCATCGATCGCTCCGCCCTGCCCGCGGCCATCCTCGAATCGGCCGAGCATGCGCCGGGCTTCGGCTGGGGGCGCAGTTCCTTGCCCGACTATATGGACCGGATGGAAGAGTCGCTGCTGAAGGACGCGCTATGCAAGTGCGGGGGTAACAAACGCGATACGGCGGCCTTGCTGAAGATCCCCCTCCCCACCCTGAAAAGCAAGCTGGCCAAGTTCCACCTGGGCAAATCGGAGGAAGGGGATAACGGCGAAGTCCTTTGAAACAATCCGTCCCCTTCGGGCATCATAAGCAGACATCCCGAAAATCGGAGGACGAATGCCAATGCCTAAACCCGCGCCCTTTTTTGCCCTATCCCTGCTCGGCAGGCTTCCCATTCTCGCCGCCTTGGCCTGGGCGGGGGAAGCGGGCGCCCAGCAAACCATCACCAAGACCATATCGACCTCCCCTGATCTTATCGCCGCCTTCGCCGTAGCCGATCAGAACCCTGCGAATACCTATGTGCTGAACCTTACCTGGCGGAGGGATGCCAGCGGCGCCACCGTCCTATGGAAACCCCAAAGCCCGGTTACCCTGACCAAGGGAAAGGTACAGGTTGTCGGCTCGACTTCGCATTTGAACCCGGATCGGTACGTTTTCGACGGGGAAGGGAAACGGCAGCTTTTCGTAGTGCAGGCGGCCTCGGGCTTTAAGCCGACTTTGACGTTGAGCGGCCTTACCGTCCAGCACGGCAAGAGCACTTCATCCGGAGGCGGGCTACAAGCGTTCGACGCCTGGGATATACAGATTTATTGGTGCATTTTCGCCAATAACGCGTCCAACACCTTGGGCGGCGGGATTTTCATGCAGAACGTGCATAATTTCTACATGGTGCACTCCGAAGTCGATTTCAACCTGAACGGTCAGTACCCTGATTTCTGCGGCAACGGCCAAATGGGGGGCGGCGGCGGCATTTTCATGGGGAGCGGCGCCAATACCGATCTTCATTACGCGGCCATCCACTGGTCCACCGTTTTCCAGAATACGGCTTGCCGTGGCGGAGGGATAATGGCGAACGGGCCGATCCAACTGACCATGACCAATAATTCCATTATCGAAAACAAAGCGGCGCAATTCGGCGGAGGTATGTACCTGAACTTCAGTACCGCCTTTACCCAATTGTACTTCAATACCATCGCGGGGAATCATGCCGGGGTCCTCAATCAGACCGTATCGGGATATCCCCGCACCGCCGGAGGAGTGGCTTTCTCCGATTACACCGGTGATAACCTCTGGACCGGGAACGTGATCGCGTCGAATTTCGTCGACTTCCCCCAAACCGACAACGGGGCGCCCGCGTATCGAACCGACGATTGCTATACGCTATCGGGAGCCAGGAACGGCAGGCCGTACAACAATTTCCTTGGTCTCCTCTCCAATTGCACCCAACTGGGTTCGTTCGGCGCCTGGGGGATCGGAAGCGCGATGAATCCCGCCAATCCTAAACTCACGGGCCCGAATTTGCCGGTCAATGCCAATGGTTTCAGCATGTACGTCTACTCGCCGGCATCGGACAGCCCGTTGCGCGGCAACTACCATTCCTCCGGTTCCGGGTACGTTTGCCCCGCGGATGATGAAATGGGCACCCGCCGTCCGGTCACCGGAAGTTGCGATATAGGCGCGATCGAATACAAGCCCTAGCCCCGTATTCAGGCATGCCGGGCGGCGTGCGCCCGGGTCGCCGGGTGGCGCGGCTTCACCTCGGGAACGATCTCGTAAACGATGGAGGAGATGAAGCACGTCATGATCCCGGCGATGAAGATGACGGGGCTGAAGGGCAGGAGCGGATCCAGTTTCGCATTGGTGCCGAAGCGGGCGGAAAGCAGGAACCCGACCACCACCAGGGTTAGCCCGACGACCAGGGTAAGGCCGAAGAGGAGCAGGCGTCTTACGTGGCTGGCCTTGCTCTCCTGCAGGTCTATCTGCAATAATGGCTCCTCGTGGTCAACCGTATGCAGAGGCAGGATCGGGAACACCTTCAGGAAGGTAAGGTAAGCCATGGCGCCGGCGGCTGTCAGTCCCAATACCACGCCGCATTCCACCAAAGTGGGGAAATAATAGCCGTGCCGGTAAGGCAGCAGGGTGCCGTGGGTTTGCGAAGGGATCACGATGATGAAACGTTTGGCGACGGCGGCGACGTTCACGAGCACGCCCGCCAGCACATGCAGGCCGATGCTGGTCCGTCCGCGCACGTACTGGAAGAACAGCAGAAAGAAGGACGCCAGCAGGCAACCGACCGCGGTCCAGAAATATCCGGAGTAGACCCCGGACACGATCTCATGGGCCACTTCCTTGTCCATGGCCGGGCCGGCGTAATGGGCCGTCAGCTCTTCGACGATGATGAAATAGATGTACACCACGCACAGGATCATCAGCATGATGCCCAGCCACTTGAAGCTTTTCTCGGTGATGGTCGCCTTCAGGTCCAGGAAATGCCTGAGCGCGGCGGCGATGATGAGGATGATGCCGGTGCCGGAAATCCCCGCCATGACCACGAATCCTGGCGCCTGCAGGGCGCTATACCACCCCGGCCGGCTGGACTGGATTCCGAAGATGAAGCCTAAGGTGGAGTGGGCCGTGATGAGCAAGGGCAGGATGAGCAGGGAAAGCCAGAAGCTGGAGTTGGCGTGGCGGTTGAACGCGTCGGGGGTGGAATTGAATCCCATCGCCCATATCCGGTAGAACAGGCGCAAGGGCCAGAACTTGGTCCGTTCGGCGAGATAGGCGGCGTCCGGACGGCCGGAGAGGAAGAAATACACGACGCTGGCGAACAGGTAGCCGGAAATGACCAAGGTGAAGGTCCCGAAGAACGGGGACATGACGCGCGCGTAGCGGGGCAGGTTCAAGAGGCCGCTCAGGGGGCGCCCGAGATCGGCCAGGATGCAGCAAGCCCCCAAGGACAGGGCGATGATGGTCAAGAGCTCCGCCATGCGGGCCAGGGGTTTCAGATCCTGGATCCCGAAAAGCCGGATCATGGCCGAGATGGAAATGCCCGCGAAGCTCACGCCGATGAAGAAGACCACGAATACGATGTAGAGCCCCCAGGAGGCGCCCCCCACCCCGATGGTACGGAGGCCGCCGACGGTTTCGCCATCGATCACCTGCCGCGAATAGGAATAGACGCCGAAGGCGAAGACGAGGAAAAGCGCTACCATGGTCGCGATCCAGGCGGGGCCGAACTTGCCGAGGCCTAGGCGGGTGGGCTTGGAGGATCCTTCGATGAACATACGGGTCAGCCTTCCTTTCCCTCGTTGAGGAGGGGCTTTTCCTTGCCCAGGAAG
This sequence comes from Fibrobacterota bacterium, assembly GCA_019509785.1. Taxonomy (NCBI): domain Bacteria; kingdom Pseudomonadati; phylum Fibrobacterota; species Fibrobacterota bacterium. The sequence continues at coordinate 33,812 of JAEKLQ010000042.1, forward strand.
AAGACCTTGGGACGGGTTCCCAATTCTTCCAGCAAGCGCTGGGCCCTGGGACTGGCGGCCATGCGCGAGACCAGGCTTTCGGGATCGTTCAGATCCCCGAAGATGATGGCCTCCGTCGGGCACGATTGCGCGCAGGCGGGCAGCAGCCTTACGTCCTTGTCGGTGATCTCACGACCATCGATCTTGGCCTGTTCCTTCAGGTTCTTGATGCGATGCACGCAGAAGGTGCATTTCTCCACCACGCCTTCGGGCCGGGTAGCCACGTCGGGGTTCAGGGCCTGCTGATAGGTTTCCGGGAACTCCGGCTCGGTCCAGTTGAAATAACGGCGGGAGTAGGGACAGGCGACCTGGCAGTAGCGGCAACCGATGCATCGATCCCAAACCTGCGCCACGATGCCTTCTTCGGTCTGGAAGGTGGCGTTCACCGGGCAGACCTTCACGCACGGGGGATTATCGCAATGCATGCAAGGGGTGGGGCGCATCTGATCTTCGGCCCCGGCTTCGCCATTGATGGGGAGCATGGTCATCCAACTGATATCCGTGCCGGCTTTGCGGTGCGAATCCCCAGTGGTCGGAACGTTGTTCTCCACCTTGCAGGCCACCACGCAGGCGCCGCATCCCGAGCAGAGATCGAGATCGATGGCCATGCCCCATTTCGGGACCTTGCCCGTGCGGGTGTTGATGTATCCCTTTTTCCCGTCCGGCTTGATTTCGGGGGAGGCCGCGGCAGCCGCCTTGGCCATGCCCGCCAGGGGAAGGGCCGCCAGCATCTTGAGGAAGGACTTGCGGTCCATGCCTCCCAGCTTCTCCCCTTCCGTCGAATTCGTTTTCCGGTTGAACATTTTCATGCCTTTGCGATGCGGACGCGGGTGATGCGATTGGAGACGATGCCGCTCAAGGGATCGAAGTGCGCGGCCATGATATGTTTGGGATTTTCCCCGCGGCCCTTGGCGAACCGGCCCATCTGGGTATGCCCCCGGCCCAACGCCATCAGGACCACGTCGGGGGAGATTTTCTCGCGCAGCATGGCGTAAGCCTTGATCTTGCCGAGCGGGGATTCCACCCATAGGGGATCTCCCTGCCGCAGGCCCACCCGCGCGGCGGTCTCCGCGTTGATCTCGGCCCAGGATAGCCAGCTCTCCGTTCCGGTCAGGCCTTTTTGCAGGCCCGCCAGTTCCACCAGCAATGGGATGTTCTCCCCGCTGCCCTCGGCATAGGTGATGTCCTTATAGGCGAAGAGCAGCAGCGGGAAATCCTTTTCCGCGCCTTCGAAGACGGCGGGCTCGGAATGCGGGAGGCAGGCCTCGGCCAACGCTCCCTTGCCCAGGGATTTGAGGTAAGCCTCGGGAGCGAGCTTGTTGAGGGCCGCGGAACCCGCGATCTTGGCCTCCGCCGCCGAGGAATAGAATTCGAATTTACCGGAAGAGGTGCGGAAGGCGGCCTTCCAATTCTCGGCCGGCGAAGGATCGTCGTTCCAACAACCCACCTTGGCCAGCTTCTTGAGGAAATCCGCCGGATCGTCTTCCACGATGGAGCCGCGTTTGGCGCGGGCGATACCGGAGAGGCGTTCCTCCATGGCCGCCCGGAAATCCTTCCAAGGAAACGCCTCCGCTACCGTACCTCCCAGGTTACGGGCGATCCCAAAAATGGCGTCGCCCGAGTGCTTGGTGCCGTAGAGCGGTTCGACCACGGGCTTGCGGATGCCGATGGTGGCCCGGAAACCCAGGGGAGGGGGCAAAGCCTCTTCCCAGCGTTCCAAGTAGGTATGATCGGGAAGGATCAGATCGGATTCGTACGCGCTCTCGTCCATGAAGGGGGAGAAGCTGACGATGAAGGGGATCTTGGCGAAGGCCTGGCGGAACCGTTCCGGATTATTCCGGCTGAAGAGCGGATTCGCGTAGTAGAGGAACAGGGCTTCCGCCGGGTAAGGAGTTTCCGCCAATACGGATTCGGGAAAAGCGTCCGCGACCGATGAGGAGAAGGGGAAGCGCTCCTTGCCCCGCCCGTCCAAGGATGGTTTCGCCAGCCCCGCGGCGGCGATATCGTCCGGTTTCAGGCCGGCCCAATCGGCCAAGGGCAGATCCCGCCTGGCTACGATGCCTCCCGGCCTTTCCAGATTCCCGAGCAAAGCGTTCAAAGCCAAAACGGCGCGGGCGATCTCGAGCCCGTTCGACGTGGAGAGAGAACGCGCGTCCACCACCACCACCGAAGGCCTCGAGACGTGCAATTGCTCCGCCAGGCGGAGGATGCGCTCCTCGGGAATGCCGGTGCGCTCGGCGGTCGCCGCGGGGGTGTAGGCCTTGAGGACTTCCTGGAAGCGATCGAAGCCTACGGTATGGGCTTCGATGAAGGCTTTGTCGTGCCATCCCTGCTCCACCAGGATATGGGCGAGGCCCAAGGCGAGCACGTCGTAGGTACCCATCTTGCGCAACCGGATCCAATCATCGGCGATCTTGGCGGTGGCGGTGAAGTTGGGATCCACGTGGGTGATGAAAGAGCGGCGGGTGGGATTCCCCCGACGGAACGCGCCGGTGCCGCGGGCGAAATGGATGCCGTTGCAGGTGGATTCGAAAATGCCCGAACCCAGGCTCAATAGGAAGGACGTGTGGTCGGCGTCGTAACCGGGAATTTCCGGCACGCCCATCATCAGGTCCATCGCCTGCACCAGGGCGCCTTCCCCGGCGGCCAGGGGATCGAAAAAATTAGGGGTTCCGTAGGCCGCGCAGAAGCGTTCCAACGTCTCTTTCATGAAGCCGCGCGGCCGGCCGCAGAGTACGGCGAGCTTATGGGCCTCGCCCCGGGAACGCAGCGAACCCAGGCGCTTGGCCGTTTCGGCCAAGGCTTCATCCCAGGAGATCGGTTTCCATTTGCCTTCCCCGCGCGCGCCTTCGCGCAGGAGCGGGCCTTTGATGCGGTCCGGATCGTAGAGGGTGAAGAGACCAGTCTGGCCTTTGGGCCCCAGCTTGCCGTCCACCTGGACGGATTGGGGGTTGCCGTTGATCTTCACGGCGCGGCCTTCGACCACCCGCACCATGATGCCGCAGTTGACCGGGCATTGGGCGCAAGAGGAGGCGATGTTTTTTTCCTCGCCTATGTACCATCCGTCCGCTCCGGGGACGGGGGGCTTATCGCGGGGCAGGGCGAATTCATCTTTCTTTTTGAAGCAGCCGGCGAGCAATCCCGCCGCGCCTACGGCGCCGGATATCTTGAGGAATTTCCTGCGACCGCTTTCCTTGGTGTCCATCAGCGTCCGCCCCTTCTCATTTGTGGCAAGTGGTGCATTCCCACTCCGCCTGCTTCTGCTTGTGGCATGCCGTGCATTTGGACATGGTGAGGTAATTGATGTCGGGGACGGTCACCGGTTGGTTCACCTTGCGCATGTCCCGATGGCAATCCCAGCATTTCATCTTGCCCAAGGCGATATGCGCCCGGTGCGAGAAATAGACGTGGCCGGGCAACCTATCGACCACGACCCACGGGATTTCCTTGCCGCTTTCCAGGTACTCGCGCACCTTGGGCTCTTCGGGATCCTTACCTTGCGGCTCGGAGTGGCAATCCTTGCAGTCCTTGAGCTTGGGAAGGGTGGCATGCACCCCCTTCTCCGCGAACTTGTGGCAGTCCTTGCAATCCATATCCTCGGCCTTGATATGGACCGCATGATCGAATCGCAAGGGCTGCTTGACTGGATCGGGCGCGAGCCCCAGCCGCGAGGCTATCGATGCCCCGGGCCCCGATGCGGCGGCGCCCGGCGTGGCGCCCTTATCGCAGCTGAGGAGAGCTACGGTCAGGGCGGCCAAGGCCATGCCTGCGGCGAGAAGGCTTTTCCAGGATGACATGTCCGACTTCCTTCCCGGCTGCGGGGATCGCTTATTTCTTCTTGGGGACGTCGAACTTCAGATCCGATGCGAGCCATTCGGTGATCACCTTCAGATCGTCCTCGGAGCCCTTGTACTTCTTCTTATGCTTGTGGCCCTCGACCTCGACTTCCTTTTTCAGCCATTTGGCGAACCAGGCCGCATCGTGGTCCTTGCCGACCGCGGAAAGATCCGGTGGATCGATTTTCTTGCCGTTCTCATCCAAGACGGCGTCGTCGTCATCGCCATCCGACTTGACCTTGGTGATCTTGAGGGCGTCGATGGAATGGCATTGCGTGCATTTGCCCTGCTTGAACAGCTTAAGCCCGGCGGCGTCCTCCGCCTTCACGGGCGCGGCCGTCGCGCAGAGCAAGGCGATTCCCATCCCCATCGATGCCAGCGTTAACTTCAACATATTCCTGTCCTCTCCTTCCGCCGGTTCCCGGCTACCACGAATAGCGTTGCTTCGATTCCGCGCTGTCGGGTTTCCCCGTCGTAATCCCAACTAGAGCAAACTTGGATCCAATAATCGGAACGGCATTCGGAAGCGGACCGGTGGCGCTGGCTGGACCGGATTCAAGGTTGCGATCGCGCGCTAGGGCGGTAAACCAGGGGTTGTTCCTGAATTATTGGCAGCGAAGTCGGGGTCCATTTTGCCAAAGTTGCATTTGGGCCCTCCCCGACCCCGGGGAGAAGGAACGGCTGCGACTCCGGTGCGCACCTCTGTTTTCCCGTTGAAATTTCCCTGCGCGGCCGAAGAGCGGTCTGTCGCGAACGGAAGGGCGGAGCGGAATTCCTTGCGGCTTCCCCGCGATCTCACCTCCTCCTAATCGCGAAAATTCAGGATATCGGGATGAGTTCCCATCGGGCCGAAGATGAGAAATCATCCGAATCTCCCCATCCGGCCCTCGCGCTAAAACCCAATTCCAAGCGGTGTTCGAGTGCGTCGCGAAGCCCCGCATTAAGCTCGTAGGAACGAGGCGGAAACGGCTTGGCATAGCAATCGCTTTCTATCGGCGGCAACCAAGGAAGGAGTAACGGTATGCCATCGCGACCCTTGAGCACAGCCCTACTCATTCTCGCATCCGTCTCGGCCGCCGCGCGGGCCGACTACGTGAACGGCGCGGTATCCCTGGGCGGATATGTCCTCGACGCCAAGGACGCTCCCCACGACGGCAACGTCTACCAAATGGAGCGCATCAACGTATCGGCCCTTAAGAACGGCGTCGCCCTGCGCGCTTCCTACGGGTATTCCGATTTCTACGACAAACGCCCCAATACCTACATGAACTCGAACCGCCTCGCTTTGGCCAACGCCAGCTATACCCCGGCGAACATGGGCTGGCTCAGCGTGGCGGCGGGCCGCGACTTCGAACCCATGATTTTCCGCTCCCTCTACTATGACGGGGGCGACTTGCGGCTCCGTTACAACGGAATCGCGACGGCCGAACTGTTCGGAGGCTACGGAGTCCCGACCGTTTACCAAGAGAACGTGGTCGATTTCGATGGCGATAAGGCGCTCATCGGCGGCAAGCTCACCTTCGCCCCCATCTCGGCCCTGGCGATCCGCCTGGACGGCCTGGTCAACGGGACCACGGACGATGGCACGCTGGGAGAGGAAGTACAAGGCAGCCTGGGCGACCGCGTCACCTTGAACGCGAGCTCGGCGTTCCGCCTGGATTCATCGAACTTCTCCCAGGCGGAGATAGCGGCCGTAGCACGGGTACGCAGCCACGACGAAGCCCAGATACGCTACGGCATGATCGACAACCGGATCGACTCCACCCGTACCTACGACTACTTCGTGAACCCCGAACACCAGTACCTGATGGCGGGATACACCCTGGCCGTGAACGAAGAGGCCAGCCTGGCCGTCGATTACGGCCTCATCCAGTACCGGAGATCGGGCGGGCAAAGTTTCGACGCCCGGCTCAACGCCTACGGGGCTTTCCTCAAGGTGGGCAAGGAAATCGGGACCATCCCCAAGGCCCTGGACATGCGGCTCGGCTACGGCGGCACCTTCCAGAGCCGATACCGGATCGACGTCTCTGCCGGCTACGTGAACTACGACGTGGACGACCAGAATACGGACCTGCGCGCCTACGACTTTTCCCTGCAACCCACCCTCCTCTTGCCCCGCGGCCTGGAAATCACCGCGGCCTATGAATTACTCCACAACCGCCTTTACGACCGCGACCATCGGTTCTTCTTCGGCGTAAAGGAAAACTTCCACCGGGGGCTCTCCAAATGAAGCGGATGACCTGGTCCCTCGCTGCGGCCTTGCCGACCCTGCTCTTAGGCTTGGCCCGGGGCGAAGAGGCCCACCAATTCTCCCACACCCAGCACGTGGTGAAGGAAGAATTGCAATGCTCCGATTGCCACGCCAAAACGATGAACTCCACCACCTTGGCGGGGGCCCGCGTGGGCCTTACCCTCCAGGCCTGCGAGAAATGCCATAGCGATGATTCCGCCTTCGCCACGCCGAAGCCGATCGTCATGAAGGATTCCGCCTTCCGGATCGTCCGGATGGAAGACCCGACCCTCAAGTTCGATCATAAGGCCCACGTCACGGCGAAGGTCCAATGCACGGCCTGCCACGGCCAATTGGTCGCGGGCGATTCCTCCGCCCAAGGCGCGCCGAAGGTGAACCTGCTGACCATGAAGAACTGCATGGAATGCCATATGCAGAAGGCCGAGGTCGCGTGCCTAAGCTGCCATACCAAGACGGAAAAGCCCCTGACCCACATGAGCGCGGTCTGGCTGAAGAGCCAGGGCCACGGGCTGCAAGCGAACCTGGGCAAGGACTGCTCCATGTGCCACGACCAGGGAGCGGTCACCACCTGCGAGGAGTGCCATGCCGGCACCGACGCCCGCAAGGTGCATGGCCTCAATTACCGCTTCAACCATGGCGCGGACGTGCGGTTCCACAAGATGGATTGCGCGACCTGCCATGCCCCTCTCGATCAATTCTGCGCGGATTGCCATGAAGGCAAGGGAAAGGCAGCGAGGTGAACGTCATGCGAATGCAATTGACCCAGCCGTTGACATGCGCGCTTCTGATGTTGGCGGCCTGTAGCAGGATGGACGATACCGCGAAACCGGCCGAATCGTGCGACCTGTGCCACACGGCCCCCTTAAGCCGGGATGCGGTGCATCGTATGCACTTGAGCGTCCGCGCCGTGGCCGATTTCCCCTTCGCCGACACTTCCGCGGCCGCCAAGATGGGATTCGTGCAAAGCGCCACCGATACGACTTACCGTATCAAGGCGGATCCCGGCTTCAAGTTCGTGAGCGACAGCGCCAAGAACCAGGCAATGCTCGATCAGCAGACCCGGCTTCTCGGCTACGGCATCCAATGCTCGGACTGCCATAAGGGAGTCGACGCCGGATACGTCCGCAACGACGACGCGACCCACCGGAACGGGAAAAAGGATCCGTCCTTCAACGAGGATGCCTTGCTCGCGAAGCACTACGATGCCTCGGACACGGCCCATTACCTGGCCTCGGCCCCGCGCATGTCCTTCGATGGAACGAATTGCAGCAACATCGCCTGCCACGGAGCGGGCCGTAAGTCGCTCAAGAAGGTCGAATGGCGGACCACCGCAGCGCTCAGCGATACCCTGTCTTGCATGGCCTGCCACGACACCCGCAATCATAACGTGGGCGTGAGCTGCGAACAGTGCCATCTGGACGTGACCCTGGATGGCAAAACCATCCATAACTTCCGGAAGCATCTCAATGACACGATCAGCTACGGGATCCGGAAACTCTGATGCAGGTCGAACGGTTTCCTTACAGGAGAAGCGAACAATGAAAAAGCTACTGGTATTGATTCTCGCAGGGGTGACCGCGATGATCCTCCTGACCGGATGTAACGTCAAAGACGGCGTCGCGGGGCCTCCAGGCAAGGACGGCACCAACGGCGCCAACGGCGCGGACGCGAGCTTGTCCTGCCTCAAATGCCATACCGATTCCAACTTCGCGGTGAAGACAGATCAGTACAACTTTTCCAAACATTCCTTCGGGAACACCCGCGCCCGTGGCGAGGCGAACCGGTTCTGCGCCCGGTGCCATACCAACGAGGGTTTCCAGGAGATTACCTGGAACGGCATGCCGTGGGCGGCCGCCGAAATCCCCGATGGCACTAAGATCCAGTGCGAGACCTGCCATAAGATGGCGGGATTCGATTTCTCGCAGGACACCATCAACGCCATATTGCGGACCACCGATCCCGTGAAGCTGAATTACAACAATCAATTCACCCTGGCCGGGTGGACCACCCAGAAGGCCACCGACTTCGCGCAGGGCGGCTCCAAGGTGAACAACCTTTGCATCACCTGCCACCAGATCCGAGGCTCCACCTCCTTCGAGTACACGGATACGGCCGCGGGCAAGCTCGTGACCAAGTCTTTCACGCAGATGGCGTACTTCCCGTTGGGAACGGCCATCCTCCCCGGCGACACCGCGACCGTCGCCAAAGGCAACCTCAAGCAGCCCACCGATTCCGTCGCCTACATGGCGGGCCGGAGCTTCTCGGTGCATGACGGCAACCAATCCAACGTCTTCTACGGCATCAACGGCTACGACTTCGGTTCGCCCATCTCCACCGCGCCCCGGCACCATGGGAAAGACGACTGCACCGAATGCCATATGAACGCGTGGGATTCGACGACCCATACCGGCGGCCACTCCCTGATCATGAACGTCAAGGATGAGGCCTGCGCCGCCTGCCATACGAACCTGGAGGATACGTTGAAATTGACCCAGGCCGTCGTCGCCGCCAAGATCACCGAATTGGGCGAAGCCATGGTGAAGCGGAAGATGGCCAAGAAGTCCACCAACGCCACCACCGGCGTGGTCTCCTACACCATCCTCGCCACCCACGATTTCTACGGCAAGCTGTACTCCAACAACCCGGCCGACTCCGCGGTGACTTATGCCGGCTTGACCACAGCCAACAAGACCGATACCGCGCTGGCCATCATCAAGTACATCAATATGGTTACCTATGCGAAGGACCCCGACCTGAAAAACCGTATCGGCCGCAAGTGGACCTACGGCGAATTGGGCGCGGCCTACAACTTCGGGTTCATCAACTCTGAGCTGACGAAGGGCGCCCACAACGACGAGTACACGAGGAAGCTCTTGCAAGCCTCCATCGATTGGCTCGCCGCGCACCCTTAAGGGAAGCCTCCCTCCCCGGCCCTTTCCTGGAGGGCATACGGGGAGCCTCGAGGAGGGAAGCCCCGGCCGAGGTATTCGGCCGGGGCTTTTTGTTGACCATTACCCTTGCGACTTGGCGGATTTCAGGGCACGTTCGACCCGGGTCTCTTCATCCGGTTGGCCCTCGTCGAGACGATTGAAGTCGCCCCGCAGCGCCTTCAAGGCGATGCGTTCGCGGTTGATTTCGCGCTGCGTACGGATGCCCAGGCGGCGCATGAACAATACCGGCGGGGCCCACCCGAACAGGGCGAAGGCCAGCAACATGGCCCCGGCTATGGCGGACATCGCGGTAAGCCTGCGATGTATGGTCGTTCCGAGTATCAACCCCACCCATACGAAGCTTCCGGCGCCGGCCATCAGGGCCCGCTCGACCGGCCATTCGGAATCCAATTCCATGAGACGGCGGCTGATGGCGGACGGATCCGATTTCGCATACTTGCGGACCGATTCGCGGATCCCCTTGTCGATGCGCTCCAAGTCCTGCTTAAAGGTAAGGCGTCGAATGCGATCCGGTTCGGGTTCTACAGATGCGTCTTCGAGTCGGTTGAAAGATCCCTGGTTCTGGGCAGGCGAGTTCGATGGCATGGGTCCCCCTTTTTTTTGGCTCCCCTGAAAATCGGTAATGCGGGGCCGGTAGGGTAGCGAATCCCAGCCAGTTCACGTCCTGACCCGGGAATTGGGCCGCCCCGTCTCGCCTCCTTGCCGATGCTGCTTCCGGTCCGCTTCTTGCTCAATCCTGAAGGAGGTCAGGCAGACAATGGGATATCATGGCGCAAAACCCTTTTTCCGAACCCGGTCCGCCCTCCTTATTGATTTCGACTTATTGGCGGCCGCGCCATTTTGGCGCAAGCCCTGAAATAATGTCAGGAACGTCGGCTTAATCCCGGAGAAAGCGAACCGAAATGAACACCAGCGACAAAAACTCCGCCCGCAAACGGCCCGCCCGCATCAGCAATGCCGCCCGACTGCGCATCTTCATCGGCGCCGGCCTGTTCCTGTCGGCCGCCATCCTGGTCACGAGCTGCCGGGAAGACACCAAGAAGCACAGCTTTACCGAGGTGAAGGGTTTCAACACGCCGGTGCAGAGCCAGGATATCTCCCTGCCCGCCACGCCTTCCGAAGCCCCCCCGGACATCCCGGCCCATGCCGGCTTGGCCGGGAAGATGGGCGACGGCGCGGCGATTCCCGATATCCCCGCCCATGCCGGCCTGGCCAGCAAGGCTGCCGCCGGCGCCGCCGCGCCCGCAGCCGCATCCGCCGAAGCGTCGGCCCATCTCGCCTGGCAATTGCCGAAGGGCTGGACCGCCCAGCCGGGTTCGGGCATGTACTACGCGATCATCAAGACCTCGTCCGATGCCTCCGCCAGCGAAATCGGGGTGCTCTCCCTGCCCGGCGAAGCGGGAGGGTTGCAGGCGAACGCGGAGCGGTGGATGGGCCAACTGGGCCTGAAGAACTCGGCGGATGAAGTTTCATCCCTGCTCTCCAATTCCCGCCGCTTCAAGAGCACGGGTAACCTGGACGTTACCCTGCTCGATTTCGCTTCCGCCGTGAAGGGGGACGACGCCTCCAGCATGATGGTCGCCATCGCCAAGCCGGCCGGCGACTCTTACTTCATCAAGATGGTCGGGAAGAAATCGGTGTTGGCCAAGCACCGGCAGGAATTCGCCTCCCTCTGCAACACGCTGGTGTACGAATGAACGTCCCCATCCCCCGCCCCGGCCTGCGGGGCATGTTGCCTAGGCTCGCTTCCTTGCGCATCTCCGTGATCTGCATCGCGCTCCTTTTCATACTCACGGCCTGGGGCACGGTCTACCAGGCCGAGCACGGCCTGTATGCGTCCCAGACGCGCTTCTTCCATTCCTGGTTCTTCCTGGTTTGGGGGGTGATCCCCTTTCCGGGGGCGCAAGCCGTCATCCTCGCGTTGTTCGTGAACCTATTGGCTTCCATGGTCTTCCGGGTGAAATATTCGCTCGGGAACCTCGGCAACGTCGTGACCCATGCCGGCATCCTGTTCCTGCTGGTCGGCTCATTCATCACCTACCACTACGCGCAGGAATCCTACCTGCCGTTGGCGGAAAAGGAAGTCTCCAACGTCTCCCTCGATCGACGCGTCTGGGAGCTCGCCGCCTGGCAGGAGGCCGGGGCCGAGAGGAAGGTAACCGCCGTGGAACTGGGCCCGGACCAGGCGGGCCGGGAAATCGATTTCAGCGAGTACGGCCTCAAGGCGGTCGTCTCCAACTATTACCGCAATTGCAAGCTGGAGGAAGGCGCGGGCGCGCAGGCCGGATCAGTCAAACTCTCCCCCCGAAGCCCGGCCCAGGATCCGGAGGACAATACCGCCGGCGCCGTTCTTCGGGTCGGGAAGACGGATGGGAGCGAGCAAGAAGTCCTTCTCTACGGGGGACAGGACGAGCCCGTGCGGGTGGCGTCCGGCAACGGCGCGGTCCGCATCGCCTTGCGCCAGCAACGGCATCCGCTACCGATGACGATAAGGCTATTGGACGTGCGCAAAAAAGATTACCCCGGCACCGGCATCGCCCGCAGTTACGAAAGCGACGTTGAAGTCGAGAGCGATGGCGTGACCTTCAAGACGCGCATCTACATGAATCATCCTCTCCACTACAAGGGCTTCATCTTCTACCAATCCTCGTACGCCGCGAACGCGCAGGGCAGGGAAACCTCCGTCTTCGCCGTAGTGGAGAACCGGGGCCGGCTCGTCCCTTACATCTCCGGCGGACTGGTATTCGGGGGCATGGTCCTGCATTTCCTGATGATGCTTTTCGGATACGGGAGCCGCCCGGGGGGCAAGGGCTCCGCGGACTTGAACGGTTCCGCGGCCTCGACCCGACGCGGCCAGGGCACCCGCAAACTCGAGGTCATGAAATGAAAATTGGAAACTTCCTAGCGGCCCTGGCTGTCCCGCTCTTGGCCGCTTTCACGCTTGGCGCCGCCGCCGATGTCCCGCTGGACGCCTTCAAAGCCCTTCCCATCATGGATGGCGGCCGGGTCAAGCCGCTGGACACCTATGCCCGCGCGACCTTGCTTCAACTCAGCTCCAAAAGCAGCTACCACGGCAAACCCGCCATCGCCTGGCTGGCCAAGCTGATGTTCGATCCGCGGGGGGCCGTGGACGATAAGGTTTTCCGCATCAACAATCCCGAAGTCGCCTATTCCTTGGGGATAGAACCCCAGTCCGACAGCCGCTATGCTTTCGCCCAATTGGGCCCGGCCATCGACAAGCTCTTCGAACTCGCCGAGGCGGCGTCCCGGGTGGATGAGAAACAGCGCACGCCGGTGGAGTCCGAGCTGCTCCGGGTAGCGAACAACATGAACCTGTACGTCGCGGACATGAACGCGTTTTCCTTCTGCTTCCCGAGCCCGGAATTCCGGGTCGATACGGCCACGGCCCGGGCCTTGGGCCTGGAAGCGAAGACCGGGCCCTACAGCTATATGGATCTTCGCTCGCATATGGGGGCCATCGGCATGATGGTGCGGCCCCTGATGGGCGGGGAAGGCGGACCGGGCGGCGGTCCTTTCGCCGGCCCGAGCGGCGGCCACGGAAAGGATCCCGCCTCCTGGACTCCCGCCGAGCAGGAAGCCATGCGCCTGTTCCAGACCTTCGCCAACTGGAGCGAACATTATCGCCAATACGTTTTCCCGCTCGTCCCTCCCGGCGAAGGCCGCGAGGAAATGTGGCAAAGCCCTTGGGACCTGGTCTCGCGGCCCAATATGGATTCGGCCTACCGGGCCGCGGTGGCCGATCTCGGAACCATGGGGCGAAGTTACGCGGCGGGACGGCCGGACGAGTTCAATCAGGCCGTGATCCGCTTCGCCGGCTTCGTGGCGGCCCGGAACCATGGCGCGTCTAAGGAGAATTCGCGCAACCTGGAGCTGTTCTATAACGCTTTGGCCCCTTTCTATCTCGCGAAGATCCTCTATGGCTTCGCCATCCTCGCGTCCTTGATCGCGATCATGGCCATGCGGCGTTGGACCTATTGGCCGGGGGTCGCGCTCTTGGCCGCCGGCGTCGCCGTCCATGCGACGGGCATCGGCCTCCGGGTCGCCATCGGCGGACGGGCGCCCATCACCAACCTGTTCGAGACCTTCCTTTTCGTGGCCTGCGTGGGGGCCATGCTCGGCCTGGCCCTGGAGTTCTACAACCGCAAGGCTTTCGGGATCCTGGTGGGATCGATAACCGGGTTCCTGGTGCTCATGCTCTCCGGCCGTTACGATACCGACGGCGATACCATCGGCGTATTGGTGGCGGTGCTGAACTCGAATTTCTGGCTTTCCACCCACGTCGTCACCATCAGCCTGGGATACGCGGGCTTTTGCATGGCCGGGGTGCTGGGCCATCTTTTCATCATCCAGAAGATCGTCAACGATCTGAACCAGGAAAAGCTGGACGCCTTGACCCGCATGACCTACGGCGTGCTCGCCTTCGGGCTCATCTTCGCCCTGATCGGAACCGTGTTGGGCGGGGTCTGGGCGGATCAGTCCTGGGGACGCTTCTGGGGCTGGGATCCGAAGGAGAACGGGGCTTTGATGATCGTACTCTGGGGCATCTTGCTGTTTCACGCCAAGCCGGCCCGCCTTATCGAGGATTTGGGAATGGCGGTAGGTTCGGTGCTGGGCATTATCGTGGTCATGATGGCGTGGTTCGGGATCAATCTGCTCGGGGTGGGCCTGCATTCCTACGGCTTCACCTCGGGAGTGGCCACGGCCCTCTCGACCTATGTCGCCCTCGAAACCGTCTTTTTGGCCGGGTCCTTGTACCTGATCAAGCGCAAAGAGATAAACCAGCGCCTTTTAAGCCACCCTTCTTGAAAAGCCACCCTTCCTGAAAATCGCCGGCGTCGGGCCACCTTGGCTCGCTACGCCGGAAACCCAACGGAATAGCGACATTTCGGGGAAGTAGCGCGTCCAAACCTCGGGCGAGGCGGAACCGGGTCGCTTTTTCCCAATTTTCATACCCGCATGAGCTCAAAGTTTTGAAACAACCACGAGTCTGCAAATGACCCATGCCCGATAGGCGGCGGCCAAGCGGGGATGATGCGAGGATCCGGATTGCTACTTTTCCATGATGGCCTTTCCCGCGTCGGGGAGAATCCGCCTAAGCCGTCGCGAATGCCCAATTGCGGCATCGAACAAAGGGACAACGTAAATGTGGCTATGGAATAAGCTTTCCCGCCTTTCCAATTTCGGAATGTTGGGGATCGTCACGCTCGTGATTTTTTGGGCCTGCCAGGTTACCCAGGACACCGGGCACACCTATTTGAACATCGCCGTGGATAGCTCCTTCACGAAATACGACAAGGTGACGGTCGTGGTGAAAGACAACCTGACCGGCGCGCTGGATACGGTTTTCGATAAGCATCTGACCGCCATAAGCCAGTTGAGCAAAATCCCGGATGATAACTACCAGGGCCAAAAGGTCAGCATCACGATTACCGGTTTCCGGAACGGGCAAATCGCCTATCAAGAAGTGCGTCAGTACGACGGACAGAATCCCGGCAGTACCACGGTCGTCGTCGTCGACTCGGTGGTGGCGGTGGACTCGGTGCGGTTATCGGCCCATAGCCTCATCCTGAAAAAAGGCGGGCCTGCCAAGGAGATTTCCGCCGCGGTGCATCCCGCGAACGCCATCCAGGGCGTCCTATGGAATTCGACCGACGAGAACATCGCCACCGTCGCGCCGAAGGCCGGCGACGCCACCCATGCCCTCGTAACGCCGGTGGCCTTGGGCCCGGTCATGATCGTCGTAACTTCGCAAAAGGATCCGACCAAAACCGATACGCTACAGGTTACCGTCGTGGATAGCGGGGTCCAGGCTTCCTCCAACGCCAACCTCTCCGCCCTGACGATTTCGGCAGGCACTTTGGACAATCCGGCCTTTAGCCCGCAAGCCCGCGTTTCCGGGACGACCGTCGCCAATTCGATCGCCACCATCGCCATAACGGCCACGGCGGAGGATCCCGCCGCCCATCTGATCATCAACGGGGCAGCGGCGGCATCCGGCGTTCCCTCCGCTCCCATCGCCCTGAGTGTCGGCGTGGATTCGATTTTCGTGGTGGTGACGGCCCAGGACGGCACCCTGAAAACCTACGCGCTCGCCATCACCCGGACGGCCAGCTCCGCATCGAACAACTTGCTCTATGCTTTGACCGTCTCGACCGGGCCGCTGACCAATCCCGTCTTCAACTCCAATAACCGGGTCTCCGGAGCCATCGTCCCCAATAGCGTGGATTCCATTACGGTGATCGCGACCTTGGCGGATACCCTCGCCCGCCTGACCATCAATGGAACGGCGACACCCACCGGAACGCCCTCGAGCCGCATTCCCCTGGCCGTGGGCTTGGACTCCATCTACGTCGTGGTCACGGCGCAGGACGGCACCCAGCGGACCTATGCCATCGGGATCACCCGCGCCGCCGCCAATGCCCATGCCAACGCGAATCTGGCGGCCCTGATCGTGTCCGCCGGCCCGTTGAACGCTCCCGCCTTCAGCCCCGCGACCCGGGTTTCGGGAGCGGCGGTGGCGAACAGCGTCTCGTCCACCACGGTTACCGCGACGGTGGCCGATACCACCGCCCGCATCAGCATCAACGGAATCCCGGTGGCATCGGGAGCGGCGTCCGGGGCCATTGCCCTGGACGTGGGCGTGGATTCGATCTTCGTCCTGGTCACCGCCCAGGATGCCTCGCAAAAAACCTATGTGATCGCCCTGACGCGGGCGGGGGCGCCCGGCGGCAACGGCAAGCTGGCGACGCTGACCGCGTCGGCTGGCGCCTTGAACGCCCCGGCCTTCAACCCGGACAGCCGCGTATCGGGCGCGGCGGTGGCGAACAGCGTCACCTCCACCACGGTGACGGCTACGGTGGCGGATACGAGCGCGCGCCTCACCATCGGCACGACCCCGACGGGCGGGACCGCGACGGCTTCCGGCGTGGCCTCGGCGGCCATACCCCTGGCGGTGGGCGTGGATTCCATCTACGTCGTCGTGACCGCGCAGGATGGCTCCAAGAACACCTACGTCGTCGCCATCACGCGGGCGGCGCCGGGCATCAGCAACAACGCGAAATTGTCCGCCTTGACGGTCTCCGCGGGAACCTTGAATGCGCCCGCCTTCAACGCCGCGAACCGGGTCTCGGGCGCCGCGGTGGCGAATACCGTCACGTCCACGACCGTGACCGCGACGGTGGCGGACACGACGGCGCGGCTGACCATCAATGGGGTCGCGACGGCCTCGGGCGCCGCCTCTGCGGCCATACCGCTGGCCGTAGGCGTGGATTCGATCCTGATCGTGGTGACCGCGCAGGATGGATCGAAGAACACTTATGCGATCGGGATTACGCGCTCGGCGCCTAACGCCAGCTCTAACGCCAATTTGTCCGCCTTGATAATTTCGGCGGGAACCTTGAATGCGCCTGCCTTCAGCGCCGCGACCCGGGTCTCGGGCGCGGCGGTGGCCAACAGCGTCTCGTCGACGACGGTGACGGCGACCGTGGCGGACACGACGGCGCGCGTCACCATCAACGGCGTTAGTACGGCCTCGGGCGTGGCTTCGGCGACGATACCCCTGGCCGTGGGCGTGGACTCGATCTTCATCGTGGTAACGGCCCAGGATGCCACCCAGAAGACCTACGCAATCGGCATCACCCGGGCGAAAAGCGCGAATGCGAATTTGTCGGCCTTGATCGTTTCCGCCGGGACATTGAACGCTCCGGCTTTCAGCGCCGCCAGCCGGGTATCGGGCGCGGCGGTGGCGAACAGCGTCTCCTCCACTACGGTGACGGCTACGCTGGCGGATACGAGCGCGCGCTTGACGATCGGCTCGGCGCCGACCGGCGGGACCGCGACGGCATCGGGCGTAGCCTCGGCGGCCTTGCCTCTGGCCGTGGGCGTGGATTCCATCTACGTCGTGGTGACGGCGCAGGACGGCACCAAGAACACCTACGCTATCGGCATCACGCGGGCGAAAAGCTCCAACGCCAAATTGTCCGCCCTAACCCTTTCTGCCGGAGCTTTGACCAACCCGGTCTTCGATCCGACCAAGCGCGTGTCCGGGATGGCGGTGGCGAACAGCGTCGCCTCCACTACGGTGACAGCTACTCTTGCAGACACGAGCGCGCGCCTGACCATCGGCACGACCCCGACGGGCGGGACCGCAACGGCTTCCGGCACGGCTTCGGCGGCCATACCCTTGGCCGTGGGCGTGGATTCCATCTACGTGGTCGTGACCGCGCAGGACGGCACCAAGAATACCTACGCCATCGGCATCACCAAGTCCGCGTCATCGGACGCTACCTTGGCCACCTTGGCGGTCACTCCCGGCAGCATCACGCCCGCGCTTACCGCGGGGACCACGGCCTATACGGTCAATTACACCACGGACTCCACGATTTCGGTGAAGGCCACCCCGTCGCAAACGGGAGCCGTCATGACTTGGAACGGGACTGCGCTGACGGCGGGGGCCTTCAGCACGGCGATTAAGGTGGGCTATGGATCTACACCATTTAATTTGGTGGTAACGGCACCGGATGGCGTCACCAAGCTGACTTACGTCGTGACGGTCATCCGGGTTGACAATGTCCCGCCCAACGCTCCATCCGTCACTCCGATGTCCGCCAGGGTTTACCTGGCCACACCCAGATGGCTCTGGGCTTCCGGGGGCAACGGCGGAACCGGGAACTACCGGTATAAGTTCGACAACCCGGACCTTTCCTCAGGAGCGACCCTCGTGACGGGTACTTCCGTTACTCCCACCCTTCTGGATGGACCGCACACGATATACGTTCAGGAGCAAGACGCGGCCATGAACTGGTCCCAATCGGGAAGCGCTTCGACCTTCGTGATGTTCGGGCCCGCATCCTGGTATAAATTTGATAATTCCGATTACACCGATCACGGGTTCAACAAGAACAACGGGACCGCCACGTCGGGAATTACCTTGGTTAGGAGCCCTGGCGGAACTCCGAATGGCGCAGCCCAATTCGACGGGATCGGGGCCCTCATCAATCTCGGAATCCCGAACTTTCCCACTACCGACGATAGCATTACGCTTTCCTGTTGGATGTTGACAGATATCAATTCGAGCGGCTACGCCTTTTGGGGCCAGCTTTCCGTACTGGGAAATACGAATCCGGATGAGGTTGTTGGGGTGGTTTCCGCGGACGGCATCGGAAGCCGAATCGCCGAATACCCCCTCGCTACCCCCCAAACCTGGATCCATGTAGCTGTCACGTTCAATGGAAAGGGAATGGCCGTTTTCGTCAATGGCATCAATGACGTAGGAGTCGCCGATTACATCGGAAGTCCGTTCGTGGTATCCAGCACTATTGGAGGCGGGAATGGTCGCTATTGGATCGGCACCTTGGACGACGTCCGGATATACAACCGGGTTCTGAGCGCCGCGGAAATCTCGGCACTTTCGAATAGCCCCCCATGATTGAGGCCACCCCTCGCGAATGATCGCGAGGGACGTTGTCAGGGAAACGTCCCTTCGCGGTAAGCTTGCGCCGGTCCAGGGAGAACCGTGGCATCCTGTCCAAGGATTCCGGGCCGGCCGCCTTCTCCAGGTTGATACCTTTAGGATATCCTCCCGGGAGAAGCCGCCATGAAGCCACATCCGACCAGTTCCAGCAACGCGATCACCCTCAGGGTGAAATTGTCCAATCATCCCGGCATCCTCGGGCGCCTGACCGCCGCCATCGGCGAAGCCGAAGGCAACATCGGCGCCGTGGACATCGTTCGGCGGGAAGGCGAATTCCTGATCCGCGATCTCACCGTGGAAACCGCCGGCCCCGACCACGCCGACGCCATCGCCGCGCGCGTCCGGGAGATCGAGGGCATCCAACTGATGCAGGTCTCGGACCGGACCTTCCTCCTACATCTCGGGGGCAAGATCTCGGTGACGAGCAAGATCCCGCTCAAGACGCGGGACGAGTTATCCATGGCCTATACGCCGGGCGTGGCTAGGGTTTGCATGGCCATCCATGACAAGCCCGACGCGGCCTATAACCTCACCATCAAGCGCAACGCGGTGGCGGTCGTATCCGACGGATCGGCGGTGCTCGGGTTGGGGAACCTCGGGCCCTTGGCGGCCATGCCCGTGATGGAAGGCAAAGCCATGCTGTTCAAAACGTTCGGCGGCGTGGACGCGTATCCCATTTGCCTCGACACCCAGGACCCCGAGCGCATCATCGACGCCGTGCGGGCCATCGCGCCCGGATTCGGCGGCATCAACCTGGAGGACATCTCGGCGCCGCGTTGCTTCCAGATCGAGAAGGCCCTGCGCGCGTCCCTGGACATTCCCGTATTCCACGACGACCAGCACGGCACCGCCGTGGTGCTCACCGCCGCCTTCCTGAACGCGCTTGCCGTCACCGGCAAGAAGGCGGAGGACCTCAAGGTGGTGGTCTTAGGGGTGGGCGCGGCGGGGACGGCTTGCAGCCTTATGCTGCATAAGGTCGGCGTCCGCAACCTGATCGGGTGCGACCGCCAAGGCGCCATTTACCGCGGCCGGGCGAACCTGTCCCCGGACAAGGCGGAGTTCGCGGAATGGACCAATCCGGACGACGAGAAAGGGAACATTTCGGAATTGCTGGCGGGCGCGGACGTCTTCATCGGCTTGTCCGGACCGAACCTCATCACCTTAGCTGACTTGAAGTCCATGCGCAAAGATCCCTTCGTCTTCGCTATGTCGAATCCCGATCCGGAGATCGATCCGGAAGAGGCCCTGAAAGTCGCCTCGGTCGTAGCCACGGGACGCAGCGATTTCCCCAACCAGGTCAACAACGTGCTTTGCTTTCCCGGCATCTTCCGGGGCGCCCTCGATTGCCGGGCCAGGGACATCAATGAAGAGATGAAAATGGCGGCGGCCCGGGCCATCGCCGAGGTTATTCCCCGCGCGTCCCTGCAAACCGATTACGTCATTCCCAGCGTGTTCGACGCCAACGTGGTGCCGGCGGTCGCGAAAGCGGTGATCCGCGCCGCGCAGGAGACGGGGGTCGCCCGCAGGGTCATCGAGAACGCGGAATAATCGCCGCACCTGCGGTGTTGTGGAAATTAAACCAGAATAGTTGGTGTCTGGCGAGTAAGCTGGAAGCACGGCAAGCGAATCAATTCGCGTTACCGGCCGGAACCGCCTTCACGAAATAAGCCCCGGTCGGGAGGCTGCCGGAGGTCCAGACCGGTTGGCCTTCCGCCGAGAGGTAGCCTTCGGCCACCCGCTTGCCCGAGAGGTTGTGGGCCGCGATGCGCATGGAACGTCCATCCCGCGGCAAAGCGCCCATATTCATGCCGGACCCCAGGGAGAGGAACAGTCCCTTGGAGACGGCCGGGGCCCTGCGGGAATCCGTGGGCTGTACGGCGACGGTGGCGCTTCCATAACCGGCGGCGGCGATATTGGCTTGGATGGCGTTGTCGGTCGCATCGGTCGGATACCCGGCCACTATGGCGCCTTCGTAGAAAGTCCCCTCGCTTTGGTTCCCGTTCCCGGTTCTGCAGCAATCCCCGCCGCTGCCCAGCACGATGGCCCCTTGCTTCTTCATCGGGTTGTAACCATTGGGGAGCGCCCCATCCCACATCGTGGTCAGAGCTCCCGTTTGGGCATTCCCGCCCTTGAGCGCGAAATTCGTGGTGCCATTGTTCTTGAGCATGGCCGTAACGTAGGTGAAGGGCAGGGATACTTCCTTGCTGTTCCAGGACGTGCTGCTGTTCGACGCGAAGATTCCGTATTCCGGATCCATCTCGACCCAGGGGCCGGTGCCCGATACGCTGCACTTGTAAGCGGAGGATTGGAACCAGCAACTGGTGCCGAAGTAGATGGCATCCATGGCCCCGGCCCCCGCGGCCGTGCGAGTGGTTTCGCTATTGCCGTAATCGAAGCAGCACCCGCCGTTGAAATGCTTTCCGCTCGTCACCATATAGGTGCCTTCCGGCTCCGCCTTCAAGGGCATCCCGGTCGCGTGGCCGTCCCGCCAAAAGCTGTTTTTCGGTTTGATGTAGAGGGAATACACCTTTTGGCCGTTGAGCATGAAGTTTTCGGTGGAGGCGGCGGTGGGGTCGTCGTTTCCCGCCACCGTAGGCCCGTAAGCCTGGGACTCGAGGTAATTCCCTTTGCCCGATTGATCATAGACCTCGGTTACGACGCAGGCCGACGTGCAGAACTTGTCTTGGGCGTTGCCATTCGCGGGCCCGCCCGGGGCGATGGGCATAATGTCCTGGGTCGCGTTGTCGGAGGTCCGTTTCACCTGATACAGGGGGCCATTGTAGGCGCCATAGAGAGCGCGAACGGTGCTATGGGCCGCGACGCATGGCGTCCCGGCCGCCAGGTAGATATCGCAAGGTCCCGTTGCGGCGAATGCGCTATGCCATGCCGGCGCAATGAGGCCCAGGGCCACGGAAATCGAAATGCCACGCCGGGAAACTTTCAACACAGAAACCTCCTATCGAACCGCTTTCACGAAATACGCCCCGGTCGGAACGCTGCCGGAGGTCCAGACGGGTTGGCCTTCCGCCGAGAGGTAGCCCTCGGCCACGCGCTTGCCCGAGAGGTCGTGGGCCGCGATGCGCAGCGAACGTCCATCGCGCGGCAAGTCGCCCAGGTTCATGCCGGATCCCAGGGTAAGGAATAATCCTTTGGAGACGGCCGGGGCCCTGCGGGACTCCGTGGGCTGTACGGCGACGGTGGCGCTTCCATAGCCGGCCGCGGCGATATTGGCTTGGATGGCATCGTCGGTCGCATTGGTCGGGAATCCCGCCACGATCGCGCCTTCGTAGAAGGTCCCTTCGCTTTGGTTGGTGTTGGTGGCGCAGCAATCCCCGCCGCTGCCCAACACGATCGCGCCTTGCTTCTTCATCGGGTTGTAACCCGGGGGGAGCGTTCCGTCCCACATGGTGGTCAGGGGACCGGTTTGGGCATTCCCGCCCTTGAGCGCGAAATTCGTGGTGCCATTGTTTTTGAGCATGGCCGTAACGTAGGTGAAGGGCAGGGATATTTCCTTGCTGTTCCAGGACGAGCTGGTGTTCGACGCGAAGATTCCGTATTCCGGATCCATCTCGACCCACGGACCGGCGCCCGAGACGCTGCATTTGTAAGCGGCGGAACTGAACCAGCAGCTGCTCCCGAAGTAGAGGGCGTCCATCATCCCCGCGCCATCGGGCTTGCGGTCGAGTTCGCTATTGCCGTAATCGAAGCAGCACCCGCCGTTGAAATGCTTTCCGCTCGTCACCATGTAGATGGCTTCCGGATCCGCCTTCAAGGGAACCCCGGTCGTATGTCCATCCCGCCAAAAGCTGTTTCTCGGTTTGAGGTAGAGGGCATATACCTTTTGGCCGTTGAGCATGAAGTTTTCGGTAGAGGCGGCGGTGGGATCGTCCACGCCGGCCACCGTGGGACCTTTGGCTTGGGACTCGAGGTAATTCCCTTTGCCCGATTGATCATAGACCTCGGTTATGACGCAGGCCGTCTTGCAGAATAAGTCTTGGGCGCCGCCATCCGCCGGTCCGCCCGGGGCGATGGGCTTAATGTCCTGGGTCATGTTGTCGGCCGTCCGTTTCACCTGATACAGGGGGCCATTGTAGGCGGCGTAGAGCGCGCGCACGGTGCTATGGGCCGCGATGCAAGGCGTTCCCGCCGCCAGATAGATGTCGCACGGTCCCGTCGCGGCGGATGCGATCCGGCACGCCGGCAGAAGGAGGCCCAGTGTCACCGAAATCGAAATCCCGCGCCGAACGAATCCCAACACATGAACCTCCTGAATGAACGAAACGCACGCGCCACAATTCGAGCGGCGACGACGCTGCGTATGATTCCTGAATCCCGACTACTTCAAAGTTCGCCAGTCCCACCCGCCGAACGAGTAGCTAATCTACGCGCGATGGGAATATCAGACTCGCCGAATTTCCATACTGCCGATGTAGGGACTTTGGCCGGAAAAAAGCCCCGATCGGCCGGTTTGTTCTACATGGAGACGAATAAATACAACTTCAACCGCACCCGGGCCTAAATGAAGCGTTCGCGGCGCAGACTGCAAGGCTACCCAGCTGCCGGGCGCGGAATGCTTGAGGCTACATGAGATGATTTCGCGGTAATCGAAGAATATTGAAGTTAATTTACACGCGGCCTCTCCCGGCCGAAGAATCCAAAAGCAGGCGGCCGAGGGGAAGTTCGGCCCGGATCATCAAGGAGCAACGGATGAATGTTATGGGACTGACCAAGAAATTTGCGGCCGCCGGACTTTTCGCCGGATGCATTCTGTCGACGGGCGTTTCGTTAACCGGATGCCTTAGCGACGACACCAAGGACCCGGCGAAGCCGGCAACTTCAACCTGGAGCGCAGATTCCATTGTCCATGTCGGGGCGCAAGGGAATGCGACTCTCGGGAGCGCCATCGACCTCGATGCCAAGAAGGTCATGCTTTCCGCCGCAGCCAATGCCGCGCAGAGCACGATCGATCTCGTCTTCTTCTTTTCGGACGGGGATTTGTACCTCGGGAGTCCCGTGTATGCCAAAACCCTCCCCGAAGTTCCGCTCGCCGCCAATTATGACTTGACCAAGATCAAAGATACCCAGATGACGAAGGCGAGCACCAAGCCGGATAGCCTCTCCCTCACCATATCCAACTTCGCGACCAGTCCGCAAACGAATAATGCCGTCGTTTCCGGAGGCGGATCTTTCCTGGTCAAAACCGGCGAGGGAAGATACGCCTACATCTCCGTCGACAATATCCAAGGAGCGGGGAATACCGCCTCCGCAGACATTACCCTTTCGCTGATCGGACCCTGATTAGCCATCGCCCCGCACGCGGGTGGTTACCCGCGCGCGGCATTCGGCTGCATGTTATGAGCAGCCGCTCGTAGTCCCGCAGTCCTCGCAAACTATGCAAGTCCCGTTGCGCCTGACCCGCACCGATCCGCACGAAGCGCAGCTCTCGCCGGTATAGCCCGCGCGTCGCGCTTGGTCGCGCGCCCTGGCGGTCCCTTCGGCGCTTTCCGGCGCCGCGCTCCCGGCGGGAACCGGCACCGCTTCCGGCGACGCTTTTCCGGCAGCCTCGCTACGAGCCGCAACGGCATCTCCATTCACGATCGGCCCGGCCTTCGCTTCCCCCGCCCCGTGCGTTCCGGGCGCGATGGGCTTCACGTGCAGGAAGTCGGTTTGGCCCAGGTAATGGTGGCCCACCACCCGGAAGATGAAATCCAGGAGGCTGGTGCAATTCTTGATGTGCTCATGGCCCTCCACCGGTCCCGCGGGCTCGAAACGCGTGAAGGTGAAGGTGTCCACCAATTCTTCCAGCGGCACGCCGTATTGCAATGCCTTGGACGCGAGTACGGCGAAGCAATTGAGGATGCCCCGGTAACCGGCGCCCTCCTTGTACATGTCGATGAAAATCTCGCCCAGGGATCCATCCGGATATTCGCCCGTGCGCAGGAAAAGCTTGTGCCCGGATACGGTGGCCTCCTGCACGAAACCTCCGCGCCGCGTGGGAAGGCGGCGGCGTTGGATGGGGAAAGGCGTCTCCTCGGCCGGGCCGGCATGGGTTACCGCGGGCGCGGGAGCCTTGATCGGGATGCCGGGGTTCCCGACCGCGGCCGATGCGGCCGGGCGGGTAGCGGCCGCGTTCGGGCGCGCCACCACGGAGGCATGGCGGACCTTGGAAGACAGCGGCTGCGACAACTTGCTTCCGTCGCGGTAGACCGCCACCGCCTTCAACATCATTTCCCAAGCCATGGCGTATACGTCGCGGACCTGCGCCACGGTGGCGTCGGCCGGGAGGTTCACGGTTTTGGAGATGGCCCCGGACAGGAAAGGTTGGGCCGCCGCCATCAGGCGCAAGTGGCCGAGCGGGGACACGCTGCGGGTGCCCCGCCCGCAGGGGTTGGCGCAGGCGAATACGGCGTAATGCTCTTCGGCCAGGCCCGGCGCGCCTTCGGCGGTTTGCGCTCCGCAGACGATGAGATCGGCCGCGTCGATCTGATCCGGCGTGAATCCGAGCGCCTCCAGGATCGCCCGGCCGCCGGCCTCGATGGCGGCTCGGGGAACCCCGATGGCGGACAAGAAGGCCGCATCCAGGGCCGGAGGCGCGAAGGCGTCGGCGAGGGACAGGCAACGGGGCAGGGCCGCCTCCATGGCGTCGATCTGCGCGGGGCCGAAACCGATCGAGGCCAACGCGGTCGGATCGATGAAGGGCGCATTCCGCAGGGTCCCCGAGCCCAGGCAGTATTCCACGATGGTCGCGATTTCCTTCGGGCCGTATCCCAATTGACGCAGGGCCACCGGCAGGGATCGGTTCACGATCTTGAGGTACCCTCCGCCCGCCAGCTTCTTGAATTTGACGAGCGAAAAATCGGGTTCGATGCCGGTGGTATCGCAGTCCATCAGCAGCCCGATGGTCCCCGTGGGCGCCAAGACGGTAACTTGCGCGTTACGGAAACCCGCCTGTTTCCCTTGCTCCAGCGCCGCCTCCCATACCGATGCCGCCGCTTCCGCGAGATCGGCCGGGCATTCGCCCCGATCCAGGGGCATGGGCGGGACGTTCAAGCCTGCGTACCCGTCGCGCTCCCCGCGGGCCGCGCGCAGGTGGTTGCCGACCACTTTGAGCATGTCCGAACGATTGGCCGCGAAGCGGGGGAAGGGCCCCATGGCCCGGGCCATTTCGGCCGATGCGAGATAGGCTTCGCCCCCGAGCAATGCGGTGATGCCGCCGGTGAGGGCGGCGGCCCGCGGGCTGTCGTACGGTATTCCCGCGCGCATCAGGAAGGCGCCCAGATTGGCGTAACCCAGCCCCAGGGTCCGATAGTCATAGGTGTTCCGGGCGATCTCCCGCGAAGGGAACTGGGCCATGCCCACGGAGATATCCAGGATTATCGTCCATACGCGTACGGCGTGGCGGAAATCCTCCACGCGCAAGGAGCCGTTCGCTTCCTGGAAGCGCACCAGGTTGAGGCTGGCCAGGTTGCAGGCGGTATCGTCCAGGAACATGTATTCGGAGCACGGATTGGAAGCCAGGATGGGCCCATCCTCCGGGCAGGTGTGCCAGGCATTGATGGTATCGGAGAATTGCACCCCGGGATCGGCCGACTCCCAAGCGGCCAGCGCGATCTCGTCCCACAACTTGCGGGCGGGAATCTTCTTCATGATGCGCCCATCGGTACGGGCCTTGAGCGCCCATTCGGCGCCCTGTTCCACCGCGGCCAGGAAGGCGTCGGGGACGCGCACGGAATTGTTGGCGTTCTGCCCGCTGACGGTGGCATAGGCTTCGCCTTCGTAACCGGTATCCAATTCCGGCGGGGCGTCGGGCGGAAGGCCCTGGGCCTCCAGGCCGCGCATCCGTTCGGTCCAGCCGCCGGGCACGCCCGGGCGGGCCTCCGCGCCGGACTCGCGCAAAAGTCGCGCTCCCGCGGCCATGGCGGCCACCTTCGCTTCCTCCCGGCTCTTCCAGCGGATGAAAGCCTCGATCTCGGGATGATCCAAATCGAGGCAGACCATCTTGGCGGCCCGGCGCGTGGTGCCGCCGGATTTGATGGCCCCGGCCGCGCGGTCGAATACTTTTAAGAAGGACATCAGGCCCGAAGACCGTCCCCCGCCGGCCAGGGATTCCCCTTCGCCGCGGATGGCGCTGAAATTGGTGCCCGTGCCCGAGCCGTATTTAAAGATGCGGCCTTCCTTGGCCATAAGCTCATAGAGGCCGCCTTCCCCCAGCAAATCATCCTTGACCGATTGGATGAAGCAGGCATGCGGCTGCGGGCGCGTGAAGGCATCGGCCGATTCCTTTAAGCTCCCATCGGCGGGATCGACGTACCAATGGCCTTGGGCCTGGCCGGTGATGCCGTATTTCCAGGCCAATCCCGTATTGAACCATTGCGGGGAATTGGGCGCGGCCATCTGATGCAGCAGCATGTGGACGGTTTCGGCGTAGAAAGCCTCGGCGTCGGCGGGCGAGTCGAAATACCCCAGCTTCTCGCCCCAATGACGCCAGCACCCCGCCACGCGATCGATCACTTGCCGAACCGAAGTCTCGCCGCCCGTGGGCGATCCCGGGACCCCGCTCCTCCGCAGGTATTTCTGCGCCAGAATGTCCACGGCCGTCTGCGACCACCCCACCGGGGCTTCCACCTCGGCTTCCGGCGAGCCGGGAAGGCGCGTCTTGCGAATGTCGTATTGGATCTTCGCGAAGGGATCGTCCCCGGCCGTCGTGAACCGCCTGGCGAATTTCATGCTGCGTCCTTTCACCGCCGCGGGTGCGGCGTATTCCCCGGCTGCGCCTGCAAGGCGCGGGCCAAGGATCGAAAGGCGAATGCGAAGCGGATTAGAAGGAAACGTGCCCGATTGGAAATACGATTGCCGTCTTGGCAAGACGCGATGGCACGGCTGGCCTTAGCCTGCCGTGGCCGGGGTTCGGATCCGGTTCGGATGCCCGCGATTCAGTAAAAGCCTCGGACGATAATCGTGGTGAGGTAGGAATACCATCCGGATTCGACGGGAGGGATGTAGCAAGTGAGATATGGGTAAGCGGTAATATTCGCGACGGGGTAAGTCGTCGAATTCGCTGCCTTTGCCGCATACAAGTTGTAGGGGACCGTGGCTATACTCGATGCAAAGGCGGATCCGTCGTTACCGGTCGTCATGAGAGAGCAAGAAAGCTTATTCGCCGAGCTATTCCGGCTCCAGCCCGTTACATATAACCGGAAAGACGTATAAGGCTGGTCGGGCAATGTCAGGGGACAGTTTACCGTTATGCCCGTGTTGCTGGAGTTGTAGGGCCCGAACTGACTGTAGTTTAACGTCACTCCTGCCGTAGCATTGAAACAGCTGTTGCCGTGGATCAGGCTACTTGCGTAGCCCGTCTGGGATTGGCTCGGCACCCACGCGAGGCCGATGATCAAGAGCGACAAAAACGATAGACCCTTCATTTGATTGCCTTTCCGTTAAATGGATTCATGGACTTACCTCGGGTTAGATGCAATTGAACCCGGATATGTATCATGCCAAGGCAGACCGCGGTTAACGGGCCGGAAAGACGCGGACCAAGGGCAGGAACAAGCGCGCCCACATGCGGATCGCGAAGAGCGCCAAACCCGCGGCAATCGCCAGGTGGAAGGCATGGCGCGCGGGCCAAATCTCGGTCGCGATGCGCGTCATCATGGATAAGACGATGAGCATGCCGTAGATGCGGACCGGGCGCGCATGCATTCCCATGACTTCCATGCGCCCGGCATGGGAGGCGAGGACGCGGATGGCGATGGAGAGCGTGAGGCGCATGAAGCCGGAAAGGAAGATGACGTGTTCCCAAGCCAGCATGTATTGCGGACGGATGACGGGCATGATCAGGCCCACCGCCATGACCCATAAAGAGATGCGGGCCGCGCGCAAGTAAGGCGGAAGCTTGCCCGGCGTCTTCTGGATGCGGATTTCCTTGGCCATGAACCATGCGAAGACGGCCGCCCGAATTGCGTAGGCGATGCGAAGTCCCGCCGTGCCTTCCGTGAACAGCCCTCCGATTTCCACGCCATAGCTGGCCAATAGGGCGAGGCAAAGGGCGAGCTGGCCGCGAAGGGCCGGAGCCCCGGCCGCGAGAGCGCGGGGATCGATGGGACCCTGGGCGAAAAGCTTAGGCAACAGGAATCCGCCCACGCCCAAGATCAGGAGGAGCGGAAAAGCCTGGTATTGCAGGAGCGCGCCCGCCCGGAACGCCGGGCCTCCGATGAAGCCCAATGCGGCCCCCAGATTCAGGACCGTTCCGATGACGTCCGCGCCTAGGGCGGCGGCGATGAAAACGAAGGGGGGCGGAGGTTGTTGCTTGCGTTGCGGGAAGCGCGCGATCGCGAAGGCCAGGAAGTTGGCGAGCAGGGCGAGATGGAAACCTTGGGCCAGGGCCGGCGCCCCGGCCAAGCCGAAGATGAAGGACATGAGGAATCCCTGGATCTGGATCACGGCATGGCCCTGCCCGGGGTAGCCGATGGCCGCGGGCCAGATGGCGTACGGGATCCAGACCCCGATGCCGACCACGGCCAATAAGGTTCCTAAAGGGAAGAGCAAGCGATAGGGCTCCGACCGTTGCCTAGACCAATCCACATCCGCCAGGAACAGGCGCCTTAGGGCCGGTGTGGTTGCCGTACCTGGTATAGCCGGCGCTTGCGTATTCATCATCGTGTCCTCCGCATTCCAAGATACCCCACCCTTCCGGTTCGGGCCATTTTGTCCTTCTGCCATTTCGCGCCGCCGCGGAGGCCAAAATGGCAAAGCGGCGCCGGCATCGGGAAAGCGGGGTAGCGGACCGGTTACTCCAAATAGGCGGAATTGAAAGGCGCGGAAGCGGCCCGCGGCGGAATGCGGGGCATGGTGCGGGTTTTGCTTTGCGAATCTTCGGGAATATCCAAATCGGTCCCGGAGGCGCGCCCGCAACGGACGCGCGAGGGGGGAAGGATTCTGAGTTGCGTATGAACCTGGGAGCGGCCGTTCTCGCGGCCGTCGGGTTAAGCCTTTTCGCCGCGCCCGCACGGGCGCAAGAAGGCCAGGACCTGATCAAGAAAAGCGACTGCATGGCGTGCCATCAGCCGGAAATCAAGGTGGTCGGCCCTTCCTTCAAGGACATCGCCGGGCGCTATGGCGCGGCCGACTTGCCCAAGCTCATCGCCAAGGTCAAGCAAGGCGGCGCAGGCAGTTGGGGCGAAGTCCCCATGGCCCCCCACCCCGCCCTATCCGATGCCGATCTGGGGAAGATGATCGGATGGATCCTTTCCGCCCATGCCTCCGGCGCGAAGACCGCCTCCGCGCCCGGCCCGTCAGCGCCGGCCTCCGCCGCATCCGAAGCTTCCGCCGCTCCGGCCTCCCCCGGCGCCCCCATTCCCGGCACCGGTCCCGGCTCCCATCCCGACTATCGCCGCTTTCCCGTGATCGGCAGCCGCGTAGCCATCTGGATCGTGGCCCAACTCCACCTCCTGTTCGCCGCCTTCGTGCTGGCCGTGCCCATGTTCGCCCTCCTCATCGAGTACATCGGTTACCGCACCAAGGATAAGCGCTACGATCATCTCGCCCACGAATTCACCAAGTTGCTTTCCACCTCCTTCTCCTTCACCGCCTCCCTGGGGGCCATGCTCACCTTCCTCCTCCTGGTCCTGTACCCCAAGGTCACCAACTACCTCACCAACATCTTCGGGTGGAGCTTCATGCCGTACGCGGCCCTCTTCTTCGCCGAAGCCATCTTCATGTACGCCTACTATTACGGATGGGGCAAGTTCCATCCGCGCGTACATCTGCTGCTGGGGTTATGCCTGAACCTGGTGGGCATCTGCATCATCGGCTTGGCGGACGCATGGCTCACTTTCATGAACTCGCCTAACGGCATTTCCGAAGGCGGCGATCTGATCAGCCGCTGGCAGGCCGTGCATAATTTCACCTGGATGCCCATCAACGTGCATCGCCTCATCGCCAACATTTCCTTCGGCGGATCCATCGCGGCCGCCTACGGCGCCTTCAAGTTCATGGGCGCCAAGACCGACGAGGAGCGGGCCCATTACGATTGGATGGGCTACGTGGGCAACTTCGTCGCCATCAGCGCCCTCTTGCCCTTGCCCTTCGCGGGCTACTGGCTGGGCAAGGAGATCTACGCCTACTCCCAGAACCTGGGCATGACCCTGATGGGCGGGGCCTTCTCCTGGCTCTTCATCATCCAAGCCGTCCTGATCGGCACCTTGTTCCTGTCGGCCAATTATTACCTGTGGCTGGGAATGGGCCGCATCGAAGGGGCCGAACGCTTCCGCGGCTTCATCAAGTGGCTTTTGGCCTCGGTAACCTTGTGCTTCCTGGTCTGGGCCACGCCCCACTCCCTGGTCGCCACCGTCGAAGAGGCCCGCAAGATGGGCGGTTCCCATCATCCCATGCTGGGCGTGATGGGCGTGATGTCCGCCAAGAACACCGCCGTCAACATCCTCATCCTCACCACCTACATCAGCTTCCTGCTCTATCGCCGCGGCAACAAGAAAGCCACCGTGCCCTGGGCCTCCAAAGGCAACAAGGCGCAATTCCTCATCTTCGCCATCACAGCCCTCTTCGTCATCGCCTTGGGAGTCCTCGGCTATTTCGTGGAAGCCAAGGTCCGCATCCGCCTATCGGTGCCGCAGGTCATCTCGGTATTGTTCGCCATGATCTCGGTAACGATTATCGATATATTCATGTTCCGCAAGGCCGAGACCACGGGCGGCATCCGCTGGGGCAAGATGCCCATGCGTTCGCAGTACGCGCTCTTCCTCATCGCCATCACCTTCACCTGGACCATGGGGCTGATGGGCTACGCGCGCTCGGGCATGCGCCAGCATTGGCACGTGTACGGGGTCATGAAGGACACCTCCCCCGACGCCTTCACGCCCACCTTGGGATTCGCGACCAAGATCGTTTCGGTCACCACCCTCATCTTCTTCTGCTTCATCTCCATCGTGTTCTGGTTGTCCAGCCTGCAAGGCCGCAAGGACTGGGTTCCGGAGGGAAAAACTGAAGGGAGGATCGGGTCGTGAAAAACTTCCTGAAGATTTTCCTCTTCACATTACTCGTAACCGGCTTCTACACCTACGTGGGCCAGATGGTCCCGCAGACCGAGGTGTATCCGCCCAAGGATCGCGAGATCAAGGCGGACATGACCACGGACGAGATGGTTGAGGCCGGCCAGGAGATCGTGGGCGGCAAAGGCACCTGCATGGGCTGCCATACCCTGGGATCGGATAAGGCCGGGCGCTTTCCGGACCTGGGCGGCATCGGCGCACGGGCCGCGTCCCGTAAGCCCGGGATGAGCGACGTCGATTACCTGGCCGAATGCCTGTATGCGCCCAACGCCTACATCGTGCCGGGATTCAACCCGGGCATGCCCCAAATCAACAAGGCGCCCATCGGCCTGTCGGACGGGGAGATATTGGCGGTGATCGCCTATCTGCAAAGCCTGGGCGGGGAGCCCACCGTGACCATGAAGACCAAGTTGAAATACGCCGGGGGCGCGCAATGAACTTGTGGCTCGTCATCCCCGTGGTAATCGCCTTCATCGCCTTGCGGTTCCTGCGCCCGCCCATCCTGGCCTGGCTGGCCGCCTGGTGGATCGGCGCCTACGTCGTGCTCAAATGGGGCTTCCATCCGCCCCTGCCCGGATCCATCGTGGGCATGTTCATGGCCATCCTCACCTTTTCGCTGGCCGCCTACGGCAGCGCCGATGCCGAACGCTTGGCCTCCATCACCAAGGCGGCGCGCGCCTTCTTCTCCGAGAAACGCTTCACGGCCTGGCAATGGGCGGCCTTGATCCTCATCCCCCTCGCCTTCGGCTTCTCGGCTTGGCGCCAGGCTTCCCGCCCCGCCGAACCTCCCGCCAACGTACGCACCGTCCACCCCGCGCCCCCGGGCGAGATCAGCTTCCGCGGGCGGAAGATGGATCTCTTGCACGCGGGAAATCCCTATCGCGAACTGGAGACGAAGGATCCCGCCGCCTTCGCCGGGCACGTGGCGAAAGGGCGCGCGGTCTATTACCGCAACTGCGTCTTCTGCCATGGCGACAATCTGCGCGGCGACGGGATCTACGGCCATGGTTTCGATCCGCAACCCGCCGACTTCGGCGACCCCACCACCATCGCCATGCTGCAGGAGTCCTACCTGTTCTGGCGCATCGCCAAAGGCGGCCCCGGCCTGCCGGAAGAATCGACGCCCTGGGCCTCGGCCATGCCGGCTTGGGAAGCCATGCTCCAGGAGGACGATATCTGGGACGTCATCTCCTTCCTCTACTCCTTCACCGGGCGCAAACCGCGCGCCCAGGAGCGCGCAGAATGACGCGATTACTCCCTCCGGTCGCGATCATAGCCGTCCTGGGCGCCACCCTTTCCCCCTTCGCCGCCGATGCCCCGGCCGCCGCGGGAGACGCTTGCGGCGCCGGCAAGACCTTATACCAGGCCAAGTGCAGCCAATGCCATGGCGATAACGGCGACGGCAAGGGCGTAGGCGCCGACTTCTTCGTGCCGCGCCCGCGCGATTTCACTTCCGGCGCATTCAAGATCCGTTCTACCGAAAGCGGAGAGCTGCCGTTGGACCCCGATCTCCGCCGCGTGATCCGCCAAGGAATGCCGTATACGGGCATGCCCGCCTGGCCCGGCTTTTCCGAACAGGAAGTCTCGGATCTGATCTGCTACGTGAAAGCCTACAACGCCGATTTCAAGGATACCTCCGTCCATCCCAAGACCGTGGTCGTCCCGAAGGCCCCTTCCTTCAGCGAAGCCTCCGCCAAGGCGGGCCGCGCGGTGTACGAAGAGAACAAGTGCATGGATTGCCACGGGAAATGGGGGCGCGGGGACGGCGAATCCGGGCCCACCTTGAAGGACGATTGGGGCAATCCCATCCGGCCCGCCGACCTCACCAAGCGCTGGACCTTCCGCGGCGGCTCGGAGCGCGGGGACATTTATCGCACCTTCATGACGGGACTGAATGGCACGCCCATGCCCTCCTTCGCGAGCTCCATCAAGGAAGAGGATCGTTGGAAACTGGTCGATTATGTTTATTCGCTTTCGCCCGGGAGCGATGCGGGATATGCGGGCATGCTGTCGGCAGCCCCGGTAGGCAAGATCGATTCCGCGAAATTGCGCGAGAGCCTGGCGGACATGCCGCCGGCGCGTTTCCCGATCGTCGGCCAGGTGATCGAAGGGGTGCGCGACTTTTTCCCGGCCTGCAACGCAGTGGAAGCGCGCGCCGTATACGATGCCGATCGCGTGGCGGTACTAGTTTCGTGGCATGACATGAGCGCGCAGAAAACCGGGACGAACTCGCCGCTCTCGCCCAAAGCCGGCGATTCAGCGGCCGCGGCGCCGAAAGCCGCTGCGACGCCCATTGCCCCTGCGCCCGCAGCCCCCGCTTCTCCGGCCACTACGGCCCCTGTTCCGTCGCTTGCCGCCTTCTCCGATGCCATCGCCTTGCAGATCCCCCTGCAAGCCCCCGCCGGGGCCGTAAAGCCCTACTTCCTGTTCGGCGACCGCAAGCATCCGGTAGCCTTGCGTTTCGCGGACTTAGGCAATGGAGGACTACGGGTCTTCATAGGCAAAGGCAGCGGCAAGGTCGCTCCCGTAGGAAGCCTTAAAGGCACCGCCGGGCCCGCGGATGCCCGTTACCAGGACGGGGAATGGAGCGTGGCCTTCTTCCTGCCCCGCAAGCCTCCAGCGGGGGATGGCCCGGCGTTGGAGACGGGCGCCTTCATGCCCATCGCCTTTTCGGTTTGGGACGGCCTCAGCGGGGAAACCGGCGACAAGCGCGGCGTGACTTCGTGGTTCCCGCTTTACCTGGAACCCCAACGCCCGAATCCCGCCGGTCCGGCCGCTTTGCATGCGGCTATCGCCCTGGCGGTGGGCCTGGGCGGATTGTTCGCGGCCCGTCGTTGGGCGCGGAATTCGTAATAACGTTACCAATATCACATTTAATTCCGAGCCTGCCCTGCCTACGCCAAACCGCCGGCCGCCTGCCAGCTTGTCAAAAACCCATCCTGCTCAAACGTCAAACTGGCAGCAGTTCCGAAATCCTGGCGTAGGGCATCCGGCCCTATATTGACTAATGATGAACACGCAACCGAGTAATCGCAATTTCACGACGCCCTGGCCGGGATTCCGGCCTTTGGCCCGGAATTTGAGTATGGGAAAACCCGGAGCCCTACGGGAAGGGAATGGATTCATGAAGCATGCCGTCATATTGGCGCTATTCGGGATCGCGGGATCGGCGTCCGCCGCCGCTCCGGACGCGACCTGGCCCCCTCAATACGCCTGGCTGGAAAAGGGCGAGAACATTTACCTGAAGGACTGCGTCGCCTGCCACGGCGAACTCGGGAACGGGAAAGGGGCCGCGTCCCCTTTCATGGAACCGAAGCCGCGCGACTTCACCATGGGCATGTACAAGTTCCGGACCACCGCCAGCGGCGAGCTGCCGACCGACGCCGACCTGATGCGGACCCTGGAACGGGGCGTGCCGGGAACGCAGATGCCGGGCTGGAAACGCGTCCTGACCCTGCCGGAACGCATGGCGGTGATCGCTTACATCAAATCCTTCTCATCGGATTTCAAGGACGGCGCTCCCGCCTCGCTCCCCATCCCTACGCCTCCCCCGGCGACCGACAAGGCCGTGGCCGATGGCAAGATGGTTTACATGCTGATGGAATGCTGGTCCTGCCACGGGGGCCAAGGGAAGGGCGACGGGAAGTCGGGCAAGACCTTGCATGACGATTGGGGCCGGAAGATATTGCCTTGGGACCTGACCCGCTCCGATTACAAGGGCGATAACGATCCCGCATCCCTGTACCGCACGTTCACGACCGGGCTGAACGGAACGCCCATGCCCGCCTTCGCCCTGGACGGATTCCTGATCGGCGGCGACATCGAGATCGATCCCGCCAAGTATGCCGAAGCCTACGGCGCCCGCGATGTCGACCAACTCAGAAGGTGGTTGAGCACCCAGCCCAGCGAATCTTCCCTGCGGCATATGGCCCCGGAACAAAAATCGGCCCTGGGTGAAAGCCGTAAATGGGCCCTGGTCCATTACATCCGCTCGCTCGTGAAAAGGCCCAATTTCCTGGTCAGGATGTTCACCGAAGACACGGAAATCACCCATTAATCGCATGGAGCAGAAGAACATGTCGTTGAAGATGAAATGGATTTCCGCGGCCCTGGCCTTGGGCGCGTTGATCGCTTGCATGAAGGCCGGGGACGGCGTGGGCCTGGATACGGCCGGCCGGGTCTGCACGGACGACTCCAAGGACTCCGCGTGCCTTCCTTACATCAATCCCTGTACCGCGAATCCCTCTCTGCCGAGCTGCCAGGTCGATCCCTGCCTGGCCAATCCGGCATCCAAAGTCTGCTCGACGAGCGTTTGCGCCAAGGATCCCACCAAGCCCTGGTGCCAATCCGTCGATTGCGCGACAACCCCCACCGCCCAGGTTTGCGTTGACTCCTGCCTGGCCCATCCGGCCTTGGCTTGGTGCGCCGTAAAAACGGACTGCGCTACGACTCCCACGGCGCAAATCTGCGTCGATTCGTGCAAGACCCATCCCGCGCTCGCATGGTGCAAGGTCGATTGCACGGTGAACCCGACCGATCCAAGTTGCGGCCCGGTCAAGACGAAATTCAGCGAGGTCTACGCGATCATCACGGCCAGTACCTGCCTACAATGCCATGCGCCGGGCCAGGTGGGGGTGACCACGGGCAAATTGGACATGTCCTCGTCCGATGCCGCCTACGCGAACCTGGTGGGCGTGCCGGTCGCCGATCAAGCCCTGGCCCCCGGTTGGGTACGCGTTCTGGCTGGGAAGCCCGATAGCTCCATGCTGTACCTCAAGGTCACGGCGGCCCCGACGGGCTTTCAACCGAAGCTTCCCAACGGAACCGCTTACCACGATGCCATGCCTTTGACGGGAGCGCCCTTGACCAAAGCCAAGCTCGACCTGATCAAGAAATGGATCACAGATGGAGCCGTGAAATGAAACCGAATCCGCGTTGGCCATTATTATTGGCGATCCTCGCGTCCTGCGCCTGGTCAGAACCCTATATCGCGGTGCGCACGGGATTCAAATGCAGCCAATGCCATGTCAACGGGACGGGGGGAGGCAAGCGTACCGATTACGGGAACGTGTATTCGCAATACAAGCTGTTGATGGCGACGCCCCTCAATGACAGCCTGCCCTACAGCTTCGATCCGAAACTGAACAAGGCCATCTCCCTCGGCGCCAATTGGCGCGTGGAGCAGGTCCGGACCATGGCGTATACCAATAAAGGGCAGACGGAACCGTCGACGGATCTCCCCATCATCCGGGAAAGCAATGTCTACGTCAACGTCGACCTGATCAAGAATTTCCTTTCCGCCTACGTGGACGAGACCGTGGGCAAGGGCGTCTCCAACCGCGAATTCTGGGCCGCCGTCAAACCCACTTCCAATAGCTGGTTCAAGTTCGGGAATATGCTTCTGCCCTACGGGTACCGGTTGATGGACGATCTGGCCTTCGTCCGGGACAAGACGAATTTCACCTATAGCCGATCGGAACTGGGTTACGAAGCCGGATACGAGCCCGGGCCCCTTTCCCTGGTCGGCAACGTAACCTCCAACCAATTCACGGGCGTCGGTTCGGTGGTATTCCGGGATCTGCCGGTTCTTATGGCGACGGGGTCCGCAAGGCCGATCGCGGGAAGAAGACCACCTACGGCGCCTTCGGCGGCTTCGCCCTGGGCATGTTCACCTTCCTAGGCGAACAGGATTGGATCCTGAAGGACAGCGTCCACTCCGTCGCCGATTACATGGAGCTGGACTTGCTTCCGGTGCAGGGATGCAACGTGAAGTTCGCCATGGAATACTACTGGCCGGATACCCGCATCGCGAAAACGCAGAACGGGCAATTGCGGCAGATCATCGGCGTAGAGCCATTCCTGACATCCTTCCTGCAGCTCGGTTTGTATTACCGCAAGAATGATTGGATCCCGGGCGCGCTCGCCGAGAACCAAGACGAAATCTACGGCCGCTTGCATGTCTTCTTCTGATCAACTCTCACCCATCCGGAGGTATTCCATGAAGTCAACCCTTATCGTTTCCGCCCTGGCCCTCGCCCTGGGCGCCGCCCACGCGCAATACGTCGGCGGACCGGTCGCCAACGGCGGCTCCATCTCCGGCGTCGTCAAGGCCAAGGCCAAGGCCGACGAGGAGAAGATCGTGCATAAGAACGAGGCCCAATGCGGCGCCAAGATCGCGGCCCAGAAATACGTAATCTCCGCTTCCGGCCAGGTGAAATGGGCCGTCGCCATGCTCACCGACATCAAGTCGGGCAAGCCCCTGGAGACGGGCGCCGTCGCCTACGACAATAAGGGCTGCGCGTTCACGCCCCACGTCCTGGTCGCTCCCTTGGGCGCGACCCTGAAAGTCGGCAACTCCGATGACATGCTGCACAACTCGCATTTCTTCCTGATGGAAGGCGCTACCAAGAAGAACCTGGTGAACATGGCCCTGCCGAAAAAGGATCAGGTCATCGAGAACACCAAGATCCTCCGCAAGGACGGCCTGGTGAGCGCGCAATGCGACGCCCATGATTTCATGCAGGGCTATATCTGGGTGCTGCCGAATCCCTATGGCGCCGTGACCGGCGACAAAGGGGACTTCAAGCTGACCGACGTGCCCGCGGGGAAATACACCCTCAAGGTATGGCATGAAGGCTTGGGCGAGAAGACGATTCCGGTGACCGTCGAGGCGGGCAAGGACGCCAAGGTTTCCGTAGAGTTGTAAGACCGATGGAAGGAGGAGCTATGGAACCTGCGCAGACCACTCCCCTTCCCTACCTGATCGCGGTGAACCTCACCCGCCGCTGCAACCTGGCCTGCGCCCACTGCTACATGGACGCGGAGCAACGCGCGCGTCCCGCCTCCGATGAACTCTCCGATGAAGCCCTGGGGGCGCTGTTCCGCGAAATCGGAGCGCGCGCGCCGGGGACCATTCTGGTATTGACCGGGGGCGAACCCCTCTTGCATCCCGGCCTGGAAGGCCTGGTCGCCGCGGGCGCGGAGGCGGGCCTGCGCATGGTGCTCGGCACCAACGGCGTGCTGCTGACCGCGGACAAGGCTGCGCGCCTCAAGGCCGCCGGCCTGGAAGGCATGGGCATCAGCCTCGATTCGGTTTCCGCCAAAGGCCACGATGCCTTCCGCGGGATGCCGGGCGCCTTCGAGCGCTCCTGCACGGCCGTGCGCCTGTGCCGCGAAGCGGGAATGCATGCGCAAATCCACTTCACCGTGACCCGCAAGAACAAGGCGGAAATCCGCGCGGCGGTGGAGATGGCCAAGTTCCTGGGAGCGGCCATCCTCAACTTCTTCTTCCTGGTTTGCGTGGGCCGCGGCGAGAGCCGCATGGACCTGGCCCCGGACGAATACGAGAACGCCTTGCGCGAGATCGCGGAGATCCAGCGCAAGAGCAAGGGCATATTGGTGCAAACGCGTTGCACGCCCCATTTCAAAAGGGTCCTGCACCAAATGGATCCGAAAAGCCCTTATACCCGCGCCGAAGGCTACGACGGCGGGGGCTGCCTGGCGGCCTCGCATTATTGCCGCGTCACCCCCACCGGGGAAGTCACTCCGTGCCCGTATATCGAACTCTCCGCCGGCAATCTTTCGCAAGGCGGCTTCTGGTCGGTATGGGACGATAGCCGCCTTTTCAACTCCCTGCGCAATCCCGATCTCTTAGGCGGACGCTGCGGAGGTTGCGAATACAAACTGCTTTGCGGCGGCTGCCGCGCCCGCGCCTTGGTCGACGCCGGCGATCTGATGGGCGAAGATCCGTCCTGCGAATACCAGCCGGCGGGGAACGCCGTCATCTCGGCAACCGCCCCGGTCGACCTGGAAGCCCGAAGCCCGGGCCCGCGCCGAAGGCATATCCGTGACCGCGGAATTGATGGCCCGCCACCGCGCCGAGCGCGAGCGGGATCTCGGATTGAAGTTCAAATAAAACGAAGGCGAACCATGCAAGACAACCTCGCACGCAAGCTCGCGCCCCGAACCGCGCTCACCCCGGACGGACTCGGCATCACCGTGGATCTGGCCGAAGGCCCGCGCACCCTTCCCATCATCCCCCTGCCCGAAAAGTTCGTCTCCTGGATCGAGCAAGGCCGCAAGTCCATGTACGCCAAGCTGCAAGGCAAAGGCGCGCAAGGCTTCTTCTCTTCGCATTTGCCGGTACTGGTCACCCAGAACGCCGGACAGGCCTTTCCCTTCAACTGTTCAAACAAAGGCGTGGGCTTCCTGCCCAAGCCGGAATACCTCACGCATTTCATCCAACTGTTCCGCCGCACCA
The DNA here is from genome assembly GCA_019509785.1 of Fibrobacterota bacterium. Classification (NCBI taxonomy): domain Bacteria; kingdom Pseudomonadati; phylum Fibrobacterota; species Fibrobacterota bacterium. Next base: position 73,709 of record JAEKLQ010000042.1, read on the forward strand.
TCGAGAACACCAAAGGCCGCCCCTGGCAGGAGTCCATGGCCGAACGCATCGCCGCCATCTCCAGCTTCTATTTCGATCGCGAGAAGATCGATTACCGCGCCTTGAGCACCTTGGAAATCTTCGCCAAGACCACCTACGCCAATTTGGATCGTACCCCCCTCTGCTCCCTGCACTATACCGGCAACGGCCCCGATTACGTCAGCTTCCAGGTGAACTGCGCCGCCGAAATCATTACGGAAGATGATCCGCGTCACGAGTTCATAAAGCTGGCGCGGGTGATGTTCGAATACGATAGCTTCCACATCTCCCAGCACGAATTCCCGTACGC